>JASLYX010000001.1:300000-443538 GCA_030739585.1 Candidatus Bathyarchaeota archaeon | reverse complement strand
TAAGCCGGTTTACTTCGATGGGTCTGAACGCAGTTTCCTTTAAGAGTTGAAGAAAAGCAGCATATTTCCTGTTGCAGCCTGCTATGAGTTGGTCAAGCTCTCTCTCAGTCGGGATATACGGGAGCGGTGAATCCTCTTCTCGGAATTTATCGTATTCATATTCAAAGCCTTTCCATTGACACCAGTTCCGATAGGCGTACTGTGCATTATTTTTTCGTTTTCCACCCCAGGGATGCTTCTTGATGAAATCCCGAACCGCCTCTGAGTCCCACAGGTTTACACGTTTCCGGAGAAACCCTACCAGTTTTCGCTTGGTTTCTATGGTTGATTCTCGGTATTGTTTCTCCTTCAGATATTCCTCAAATTTTTGGGGGGAGGAAGAAAAAGTGCGGGGAGAGGGATTCGAACCCTCGGAAGCCTGAGCTACAGGATCTTGAGTCCCGCCCCTTTGGCCACTCGGGAACCCCCGCCCAACCATCCAATCAACACAAGAAGCTTAAAACCGTTCCCCAGCCCACCCAACCACATAAATACGGACAAACCAACACCCGAACTATGAGAGTCTCCATTAGCCTCGGCGGAAGCCTCTTGGCCCAGATCCCTGACGCCATCACTAAATACGCGGACACCCTCATTGAGTTAAAGGAGAGAGGTCACCAGCTCATCGTAGTCACCGGAGGCGGCAGATCAGCCCGGCACTGGATCAGTCTCGCGAAGGAGCTCGGCGCTGACCCTTACACTCAAGACCGCCTTGGCATTCATGCAACCCACCTAAATGCGCTCCTCCTCATCGCCGCTCTCGGCTCCCATGCCCATCCCCACATACACCGCAGAGGGAGTGAAATCAAAAGACACCTAGATAACCAGATTCTTGTCGGTGGAGGCTATCTACCAGGCTCTAGTACAGATTATAGGGCAGTACTCTTTGCTCAGGCCGCCAAAGCAGAACTAATAGTTAACGCAACGAATGTTGATGGAGTATATGATAGAAACCCTAACCTAAACCCTGATGCAGTCAAGCTCCTTCATATCACCTACTATGGGCTTGAAAAAATCATAAACGAGAACGCCGTACAAGCCCCTGGAAAATATGGCCTCTTTGATCTGAAGGCCGTTAAGCGAGCCAAGAAGTTTAAACTCCCCCTTATATTTGTTGACGGCACAAATCCCAAAGAAATCGCGAGAGCTATTGAGGGGGGGCACAACGGCACTGAGGTCCGCTAAAACTAGGGTGCTCCTCGGATTACCACGTAGTTTATCTTACACCATCCAGTGAAGCTGGGACCACAGTAAAAGCCTCAGCCTTGTAACAACTGATATGGCCATGGAAAACTGACTGATACTAATCTCCACTTATTATGAGATAGCCATCCTCATAGATATAGAGCCAAATCCTAGGCCCTTGAACCTTGTTAAAAAATGGAATACATGACCTAGCCCTCTTCTCTATATCTTGACCCTCTGAAGCATCAATACCCAGAATCCGCCTTTCCCATGATTGATGTTCAACGAGAGGCGCGCGATTTATTGTTCCCGGGATTTTTCCATTGAGTATGGATCTCAGTAATGCATATAACGTGAGGATAGATAATTTCACCATTCGCGGAGAATACCCCATGTCAAAGGAAGAGAATAGTTCCCTGACGAGATTCCGGTTCCAACGAATGCTGGAAATTCTGGAGAAGAAACAAGGCAGAGGCACTGAGCTCATCACGGTCTATATTCCCCCAGGGAAACAGATCAGTGAAGTGATGAACGACCTCCGCACTGAGTGGGGCACCGCTGGAAACATTAAGTCAAAGACAACCAAGAAAAACGTCCAAGATGCCCTCACCAAAGCGATGGAGCAGCTCAAGCTATATCGGAAGATACCTGAAACCGGCCTTGTCCTTTTCGCTGGAAGCATTGCGAGCGCCCAGCTTGGAGTAGGGGAAATGGAAACCCATGTGATCATTCCCCCTGAACCCATTGGTATCTACTACTACCGCTGCGAACATGAATTTATGTTAAAACCCCTCTTTGAGCTCCTGAGATCCGAGGATGCCTTCGGGATCCTGATTTTAGACTCCAAGGCAGCCACCTTCGCAATGCTCAAGGGGAAGAGGGCAGACATTATTAAGCACATTAGTTCGGGGGTAGCGGGAAAGACCCGGGCGGGAGGTCAGAGCGCTCGGAGGTACGAAAGACTCCGGGATATGCATCTCAACGAGTTCTTCACAAGGGTTGGGAAACATATAACTGAAATATTCCTCAACGCCCAAAATCTAAAGGGAATAATCGTGGGGGGACCGGGCCCCACTAAGGAGGATTTTCTCAAGGGGAACTATCTCCACTATGAACTCAAGGACCAGATCCTCACAACAGTTGACACGGGTTACACGGGTCGTGCGGGGGTCAAAGAGGTCGTGGAGCGGAGCCGAGAATTCATAAAGAACGTTAGGTTCTATGAGGAAAGGAAAATGGTCCAGAATTTCCTTTATAACGTGGGGCAGGAGACTGGTCTGGCTACCTACGGCGAGAAGGAGATCCTCCAAGCTCTTAAGGTAAGCAACGTCAGGACCCTTCTACTCAGCGAGGGGATCCGCAGGGCCATGTTAAAGTTGAAGTGTAGGGAGTGTGGTTACATCGAGACCAAGATAACGGACCTCGACAAGATGGGGGACTTCGAGAAGATAGGGGATCTAACCTGCCTTAGGTGTGGAAACGGGAGTTACGAGCTCATCGAAAAAGTGGATTTGTTCGAGGCATTAGTGAAGATGGCAGAAGGCGCTAAAGCTCAGATTGAGGTAATCTCTTCGGAGACCGAGGAAGGGGAAATGCTCTTCAAATCTTTTGGTGGAATCGCGGCAATCCTCAAGTATCGACAATTCGCATAATAAATGCAAGGAACCTGAGACTAACTATCAACAGAATCTGCTTTAGGTAAATGAAGGGGGGGAATGAAAATGGCGTTTATTCCTTTTGCACCTGAACAGAGAAGGAGAATCTGACGCCTTCGTAGCCCTCAATAGGATACTCTCCGCCCTCTTCTTCCTGGATCTCAACACTTTCCGACTTAAGGGTCGCAGCGATATCCTCAATACCCAAAACTAGGCTATCGGCCTTCTCAGCCTCTGAGACATAGATGAAGACCTGGTCTAGGGGCGCATTGAGAGAGATACCTTGTCGGTTCTTCTCCCTCCGGATGTCCCGAATCGCTGAGATTATCAGCTCCCCGTGAGCTTCCGACTTAAAGTCAACTAAGGATTCGTCTTGATCGGGCCATTTGCTCAAATGGATGCTGTCGCGTTCGCCTTTAGAGTACATTGTGCAGTAAATCTCTTCGGTTAAGTGGGGCATCACCGGGGCGAGGAGTTGTAGAATGCGCTTTACTGCATAATGGAGTGTCCACTGGGCGGCCGCCTTCTCTTCTCCCTCCCCATAAAGCCTGTGTTTCACCGCCTCAAGGTAGTGGTCACAGAAAACGTGCCAAACGAAGTTCCGAGTAGCATCAGCAGCGTTCATAAATCGGCACTCCTCAAACTCTTTTGTAGCCAGCTTCACCAAGTTTTCAAGTTTGGTCAATATCCATTTATCAACAAGCTCCAGCTGAGGTTTTTCCCCTTGCTCATAGTTTTCAAGCCTCATACTTGCGAAGCGACAGGCGTTCCAGAGCTTCCTGATAAACCTCCAGCCGTATTCTACGTCGGTCCATCTAAAGGGGATATCAGTACCCGTGCTCCCGCCTGTAGCAGCCCACATCCGGGCTGAGTCGGAGCCATATTTATCAAAGACCTCCGGAGTAGCAACGAAATTACCGAGACTTTTACTCATCTTGCGGCCGTCTCCCCCTAACACCATCCCGTTGATAAGCACTGAGTCGTAGGCGTTCTCCCCAAAGAGGGAGATGTGGCGTACCATGAGATAGTATGCCCAGGTCCTGATGATGTCCTGTCCGCTGGGGTGCAACGAGGCTGGGAATAGTTTCCGCCAGTCTTCTCTATCAGGCCACCCGGCGTGGATGGCGCAGGTGAGACTTGAGTCAAACCAGGTGTCCAGCACGTCAGATTCACCAATCCACTCAGTTTCACCGCACTCGCAGGTGTGCTCAGTAATGGTTACTCGAGGGTCGACGGGTAACTCCTCGGACTTGGCCAACCGGATCGTCCCACATCCCTTGCAGTACCAGGCAGGTATAGGAGTGGCAAACACTCTCTGCCTGCTCAGCACCCAATCCCATTCAAGGCCAGTAGCCCAGTCAATGAGCCTGTTACGCATCCAGTCAGGGAACCACTTAATCTCTTTAGCAGTCCGCACCACATCGTCCGTGAGACTCATTGTCCGCATAAACCACTGATCTGTAGAGACCACTTCTATCGAAGTATCACATCTCCAGCAGGCCCCCACCTCCTGAGTTATGCTCTCAATACCGTGGAGGAGGCCGAGTTCATCAAGATCGGCCACGATGGCCTTCCTTGCCTCCACGATCCCCATCCCATCGTACTTCCCAGCAGCATTAGTCAATATCCCCCTCTCATCAATGAGCTTGATCACAGGTAGCTTATATCGGGCCACGGCTACGACGTCAGCCTTATCCCCGTAGGTGCAGATCATCATAGAACCAGTGCCAAACTCAGGGTCAACCTCGGCGTTCGCGATAATGGGTACAATCCTTTGGGAATAGGGAAGCTTCGCCTCCTTACCCACAAGATGGTTAAACCGGTCGTCGTCAGGGTGCACCCCAATAGCCACGCAGGCTGGAATGTATTCTGGCCTCGTGGTGGCAATGAGTAGGTCCTCCCCCTCAATGCTAAAGGCAATGGTATATATCTTCCCGGTTCTGTTCTGCCGTTCTACCTCAGCGTCAGCAATCGCCGTCTCGCATCGGGGACACCAGTTAATGGGGTGATCTCCCTTGTAGATCATGTTCTTGTCGTAAAGAATAAGGAAGCTCTTCTGCACCTTCCGGATGTAATCAGGCTCCATGGTGCGGTACTCGAGGCTCCAATCAACACTGCACCCAAGGCGGATCACAGCTTCCTTCATGACCCCGATGTATTGCTCGATCCATACCTCGCAGAGGGCCCTGAACTGGTCAGGAGGCAGATCAGAACGCCTGATTCCCTTAGCTTTTTCCACAGCAACTTCTGTTGGGAGGCCATGGCAGTCCCATCCCTGGGGGAAGTTAACGTTAAAGCCTTGCATCCTCTTGAACCGGGCTCTCATATCAAAATAGGTCCAGTTGAGGACGTTACCCATGTGGAAGTTCCCGCTCGGATATGGCGGAGGCGTATCGATGCTGTATCTTTGTCTCGAGTTATCCTCCCAGTCGTATCTGTATATCCCTCGCTCCTCCCAAAGCGATTGCCATTTCTTTTCGTTTTCAATGAAATTTATCTTTCTTGGAAGTCTCTTCAATAGGTTCACTCCTTTTTTGCTGCGCACAATGATCCAGGATTCGAATACGAATAGTGGTACAACTGGGATTTATAACGGTGTCCGCATCGGCCCAAGTAGTATTGGGATATCCCTGGAAAATCCCTTCAGTTCTTTTACAGAGGAGCAACAAAGCGATACCCCATAAGCATCTCCTCAGGCTACAGATTAGGTGGAATAAGAGTGACAATAAAAACTTTGTTATAGAGCAAAATGAGACTTATGCATCAATGATACGAGGACTTTCGCACTTTCTAGAACTCCTGACTTCTATCCGATCACTAACGATCACCCTCATTCCGTCCTGAGCAGCCACCACGGGGATACCGGTCTCCTTTTCAATGTAGGTGGCCTCCTCTCCGGGCTCTGCGTTCAGCATTTTCATCCCGAAGTGGGTGAGGATTACGGCCCCAGGCTTAGCTTTCTCAACGATAATCCGCACCTCCTCTGTGTTGAGGTGGTATCTCAGATGTTCCCAACGAGGCCACATGGCACAGGCGATTAGTATCCGTAGGCCACGATATTGCTCGCTAAGGCCCTCGAAGAACCCCGTGTCTGAGGTGTAACCCACGTCACCGACCCCTGGAACCCTGATCCGAATCCCCACGCCTTCGGTCTCACTATGCCGAGCCTCCATGGCCTCCAAAACAAGACCATCGATCCCGAAGGAACGGCCAGACTTCATTGTCTCCACCGTTGCCGGGAGGTTTGAGTGGTACCTGGAGACGCCTCTGTCATAGTCGGAGTTTCCTATGAGCACGCTCTTTGGGGCTGCGAAGAGCCCCCGCTTTGTTCTGGTCCCGTGACTCATGGCTTCAATGAGGACTTCTGCATCAGTGTAGTGGTCGGGGTGGCAATGGGTAACTACGATCCCTTCAAGATTCTGGGGGTCGAGGCGGGCCAAGTTTGAGTATACGAGGGCTCCTGGGCCAGGATCAACGTGAACGTGGGTCTCTCCGTGGACGAGTAGGATTCCTGCAGTCCTGCGTTTCTGGGTAAGCATGGAAAAGCGGCCGCCGCCTGTTCCAAGGAAATAGATGTCAAGTGGCATCAACGGTAATACCGTAAAAGGAGTACCCGAGGGTTTAAGCTATGCCTAAAATGAGACGAATCTACTTGGCTTCAATCTCGGGTTCATCGTTCCAGCCAACGAGGCCCAGAGAGCATGCGCAGGTATCCAGCTCCTTGAGGCTGGGCATTGAATCCATATGGATCTCGCACATCAGCCTCTCACTCCTGACGGAGAGGCAGGCCTTGCAAAGCTTCATAAGGAGCATATCCGCTGGAGACTCCTTGTTGACCATATCCCTCGCAATATCGGTGATGATCCCCATCACCTTATCAGATCTTTTTATAAGACCCGAGGCCTCGTCTCCCCTTGTCCCTTTTAGGTACTGAGTGACCGCTGCGGGGGTGACATCCATCTTCCTCGCGATGTCAGCTTTCTTGAGGCTGAAGTCCTCGAATAGTTCCTTAGCTATCTCTACCCGGAGGGCAGGAAGGATGTATTGGACCACCATCATGCAGGGGGGCTTCATTTCACCTGAGATTACTGAGGTAAAGCTTATATGTTTAACGCCGTTAAGAAAAAAACGGTTTAATATCGGAGTGGTTGAATGGTCATCGCCAACAGCATCACTGACCTGATAGGGGGCACTCCTCTCCTCAGGATCAACGGGCTTACGGGACCCTGCGATGCAGAGGTCATAGTCAAGCTAGAAAGCTTCAACGCCGGCGGCTCTATCAAGGACAGGATTGCAAAGTACCTCATCGAATACGCTGAAGCTGCTGGATCCCTCGACAAGGATAAGACAATTCTCGAGGCGACCTCGGGAAATACGGGCATCGCCCTAGCCATGATCGCCGCGGCTAAGGGATACAAGATAACAATCGTGATGTCCAAGAGGACTAGCGAAGAAAGAAGGAAGCTCATTAGGGCATATGGGGCCGACCTGGTACTCAGCCCAGCAGAGAGGGGGACGGGGGGGGCCATTGAGATGAAGCGAAGCCTTTTGGAGGAGAACCCAGAAAAATATATAGACATCAACCAATTCAGGGACCCCGCTAACATCCTGGCCCACTACCAGACCACGGGGCAGGAGATAATCAAACAGACAGGCGGGGATTTTAACATGGTCGTCACCGGCATAGGCACTGGGGGAACCGGCGCGGGGATCTCCTTGAGAGTAAAAGGATTCAAACGATCCATCCAAGTAATAGGAGTCACATCCAAAAAGGGCAGCTCCATCCCAGGGCTGCGGAATCCCAACGAGCCTAACCCGACCCAGCTATTCCGGCCAGAAGGATTCGACGAGATCGTAAGTCTTTCTGATGATGACCACCCCGCTGTGAAAGCCGTAGCAAGGGGAGCTGCAAAGGAAGAGGGCTTACTGGTGGGGATGAGCGCAGCAGCAATTCTCCACATTGCGCTGCAAAAGGCGAAAAGTCTAGGAAAGGGAAAGAAAATAGTCGCTATACTTCCCGATGACGGGATGAAGTATCTAAGCACCGATTTCTATAGCAGCAACTTGCCTCAGTCAAACTGAGGCAAGTTTTCCAGATGGCCCCGATCCCGCCTAGTCGGATAATAATTTAAAAAGGGGATTGATATCAATGGTTGTACGGCTGGGCCCGTGGCTTAGGATGGTTAAAGCGTTCGACTGATAATCGAAAGATCATGAGTTCAAATCTCATCGGGCCCACCACTCCTCAAGTTCACTTTACAAGCTTTTTTTAGTTTATTGGACGCGCGCGAAAAACAGGCTTAGTGCTCAAGAATCCCCAATCCAAACAAACTTTATAAAATTAGTAAAACATAACCCAAAAAGGTTCTGTACATTTCAGTAGACTGGTAAAAGAAAAAGAACAGATAAAATAAATTCTTGCCGTGAAGAGACTAAATCTCCGTGTTTTTATCTTTTTTATCTATATCTCGCTCGTGTGAATCAAGCGTAACGCCTGCTTTCTCTAGAGAGTTCTTAGGGGTACTCAACCATTCGAGAACTTTATCAACAGTTCTTACAACCTGCGGCACAAAGTCTTTGTATGGACCTATCTGGTTTTTCATCTGAACTAAGATCTCCTTGACTTGCACTTGTCTTTCCTCTGAGGGATAGATTAGATATCGCTCTACTTCTTCCAAGGCATTAATGGCGTCAGTGACCATCTGTCCGTACCATTTATAGCTCTCGAGAACCCTTTTCGACTCCTCTAAGTCTTTTTTGAGCTCATCCTTCATCAGTATCACACATCAAACTTGAGGGTTTTAGAATATTGTGTATTATCTCACAAGACTTTAGTCGTTATTGTGTGTGTTTGAGTTTTTTATCACACGCGTTTATTCTCTCTAATATGTATATAGGTTCTTTGAATTAGATTGATTTATTCGAAAAAGTGGTTGCTTTTAAGCCTCTTTTTGTGTTTAAACGTTAGAACCTTGAGGTTGAATTTCAAAATGTTCTGCGTCGCACATGGTCTAGGAGCGGGATGGAGGGCCACGTGCCACTTCTGGAGGTCAATAGGACTTATAGTTTGACTTTATCGGGTGCGCATCATTTTTGAGACTATATTAAGATACCCTAAAACAGGCTTGTGACCTGCGCCAAGTAGGTCGCGTGCGCGCCACAGGCCCACCTTGTTCGGGTCTACATTGCTATATAACGCGCGCGCATGAACTGAATCAGTAAGATGAAGACATCGTTGACAGGCGTAGGCACTTTATGTCTCCGTCCCAGTTCGCTTATCTTTCCGTTTAGGAAATCTATCTCGGTCTTCCGTCCCTTCATGATGTCCTGGCACATCGATGAGAGATTAGAGTAAGAGGCTGCAGCCCTTGAGATCTCCCCCTCTAAATCACCATCGAGGTTGACTCCTTCCCTTTCGGCGACCCTTATACACTCATCCACGATGCTCTTCCTGACCTCCCTCAGACCATCGACCGCTATCTCCGTGCTGGGCATACAGAACAGGGCGCTGAGGGGATTGATAACGCAATTCATAGTTAGTTTCCTCCAAATCTCTGTGTCCATCCGCTCTGATAGCCGGACCTGAAGGCCGCACGAAGTGAAAAGCCGCTCTATCTTTTCACTTTTGGCTGTCTTGGGAAGCACGGTGTCTCTGACCAACTTAACCTCGATCCGCCCAGGGGATAGAAACTCCACCCCAGTTGAGACAAGCCCCCTTATCACATCAACCTCCGGGCCAACTAAAGCTTGAACCAGGTCCTCATTACCAAGACCGTTCTGCAAAACCAAGATTGTTGTATTGGACCTAAGGACTCCCCTGATTTTATTAATTGTTTTCTCTATGTCATAGGCCTTAGTTGTGAGAATTATTAATGAGTCCCCTAGGTTGCCTCTGATCTCAGTTGAGACGTCTAAGTCAAAGACCCCATCGATCGCCCCAGTAAGTTCCAAGCCCCGGGACTTAATGGCATCAATATGTCTCTGCCTGCCTATGAGGAGGACGTCCATTTTCCGTGAGAGCATGTAGCCGTAATAACTGCCTATAGCCCCAGCTCCCAGGATAATGACTTTTGTAAAACCTGATATTTTAACGGTCGTTAAACTTCAAATACCCCCTCTTTTTATGAATGCTCCCCTACCATCTCCAGCATTAACTTCATCAAGATTGAGCACCTCGTTAATATAGGCGTCTATGATCCCTCAAAGTACGAGCTTTGAGCTTATAATGGAAAAAAGTTCCTAAAAAAAACTATTGCGCGCGATGGTGTAATTTGTCACTATAACGTGTAAAAATACATCACATGATTTATCTCTTAAAGCCAGGGTATTTAATCTAAGGTCTAACTCCGCATTTTAACAAAAACTCCCTGCGTACACTAACATTTAGAAGAAAAAATTATCTTTTTTAAGACCTTTACAATCTTTCTCGTAAGAGGCGCGCGCCGGGTCTTTGTCAGATCTCGGCGATTTTAGGGTCACGAATGTAGAGCCCTGTTACGGCTAAGGACATCAGGATGGTGAAGACAAGGAAAAGCCAAGGATATATGGGGTTCACAGCGTAGAGTATCCCCCCTGCGACTGAGGCGACCATTAAGGGGATGGTTATTAGGAACCCCACCCCTGGCCCCCCAGTCCCTCCCCCTGTAGCCCCAACGATAACCGTGCCCCTCCCTAAGGCAGCCATCACTCTCCCACGGATGTCTCGGGGAACATAATCTGCCATGAGTGCTGAACAGGCGGGGATGAAAAGTACGTTGGAAACCCCAACGGCGAGGCGGATCGCCAGCACCTGGTAAAAGCCTCGGGCGAAGACGAACATAGGAATAGATATAATAGAAAAAAGGAGTGAAGCCATTAGGGACCTGGCCCTACCATACTTGTCCACCAATACGCCGGCGGGGATGTAAAAGACGACCTTAAGGGCGCCCTCGATGAAAAGGATCAGCCCCCAATCCACTGTGGAAAGTCCGATCTCCTCCACAACGTACACCACCCAAAAGCTTGACGCGACACCGTTGGCCATAAACCCGAGGACCATCACTACCCCCAGAGCCTTTAAGGGGGCGGGAAGCTGTCGCAGCATCAAGGGTATCCCTCCATAGACATCCCTAAAGATCTGGGAGACGCTCAAGCGAGGGCCCATTTCGACTTCCCTGGCGGTCTCATCGAGGAATCGGAGATTGATAGTGGCCCCCGCGGCGCCAGCCCCAGCTAGGAGCGCATAAAGGATCCTCATCCCTGGAGCGGTATCATAGATCTGGAGCACGAGGGCCGCGATGTAAGGGCTAAACATCCCTAGGACCGAGGCTATGGTGGTCATGGTCGCGACGCCGATCCCCCTATTCTCAGGGGCCAAAGAGTCCGCAATTATCGCGGAGGTGGGAGGGAACTGGAACACCATGAAGCCCTGGAGGAAAGCGCCTAGTGCAATCCACTCCCAGCTTGGCGCGAAGACGTAAAGCATCATTGTCGCAGCTGAAAGGTACCCTGCTAGGGCGATGAGAATCTTTCTCCCGGCCCTATCAGTGAAGTAACCTGCCAGGGGGAACATAACTAGGCCGGCAAGAGGGCGTAGGGAGTTGATTATCCCGATCTGGGAGGACCCCCCGCCTAGAGCAAGGACATACAGGCTGGCGTATGGGAACACCATGCTCCTGAAGAACCTGCCTAGGACTTGGGTCATAGTGAGGACTGCAATATTCCCGGTCATAAAGCTGAAACGATTTTGGATCCCTAGATGTTCCCCCATAAAACCAACTGTCTTTCTTCGCGTTATCTAGCTAACCCACGGGGAAATCTTATAATGGTTATGAGTGCGCTTCCATCACTTCTCTCTTTTCATTGATGGAGTAATTGCCAGAACCATCTCTTTTGTTAGCACTTCCATAAGCTCTTCCGTTGAGAGAACGTCTAGATCGATACCCATCATCTTGTAGAGACCTTTCATATAGTCTCTATGTTCATCAATGTACCTAAATAACAACTTACTGCCATTTTGACCTGATACTTGTTCAGATTTAGCTTTAAACCGTCGTCTACCTATTTGAACGTTGAAAACAGGATTGACCTTAATGTTCTTTACCCAATCAGCTCCAGCCCCATACGCAGAGGAGACATAGTAGACATCTTTCTCCAAATCATGTTCTAGCACATCAACGAGCACAGAGTGAGACTTTCCGGTTCTCCTACCTTTGGTTGTGATCTTGATGAATTGGGCTCCAATTATTCGCTCCCATCCTAATATTCTCAGGTTGTAAAGGTAAAGTGGAATTCGAAAGAATAGTCGCCATAATCGGTTTGGACGTTTACCATCTAGCGCCATTGTATGCTTGAGTTTTAGCATTAAGGTAGATAAGGGTTAACTGGATCGTTTCATGTCAATAATCTAATTGAACTTTTCTAATTGAGGGACTGTCTTTTCAGTGAAAGAACGGATAGAGGACATGAGGGGTTCCATTGAACAAGCTGGAAAAGAGCTTATGGAGACGAGAGCTCTGATTAATAAATACCAAGATGTGGGTCGCGCTCAATCCCCAAAGCATTAATTATTACATTCTTATCATATTACTAGTTTCCTCATGTCTATTATTAAGATGAAGTTCACTAAACTTTCGGGTTTATGTGGAATAATAGGACCTATATCTGCTCTATTCCTGATATTTCTCGCCATCAATCAAGCACAATGGTTTTCTTGGACGAATAACTCCCTCAGCGATCTGGGAGTGAGCGAAGTATCCTATCTCTTTAACTCCGCAGTAATCTTTGCAGGCATTTTGAATTTCTTCTTTGCTCTGGGGGTGAAACGTATTTTTGGTCAAGATAAATTTTCGAAAGTTGGCATCATTATACTTCTTTTAGGGGGTGCGTCACTTGGGCTAGTTGGGGTATTCACCGAGGAGTCTCCAGTGATCCATAATCTTGTCGCAATGGGTTACTTCGTCCTTTTCCCAGTAGCTTTGATTTTACTAGGATTTTCTCTCCGTAGAATCGACGGGAATTATGGAGTTTTCACAGTTTTATCGGGTGTTTTAGCTTTGGGGGGGATCTTTGGGTTGTCTAGTTTCTATGTGGGACTTGCGATTCCGGAGATCGTCGAGGCAATAGTCTTGGCTTTGTGGACTATTTCGATGGGAATTAAACTGTTCAGGAAATGATTTCAAAATGGTGAGCAAAGTTTCATGGAATTTTGGAAGGGGGATTAATGATAGATAGATTACAGAGGATGACGGGAAATGTTGAGCGAGATTTGAAAAAAGGTTAATCGCAAACGGGGTCATTGATGAAAACATCGGTCGGTGGAACGTGGATGTGGTACATGCCGAACGCCTCGCTCGCGATTATAGTAATCGGGATCTTATCGCCTATAGTATGGAGTTGCACAGGGACCGGACATTAGAATGGGCTCACCGTAGATACTCATAGGCGAATTGACATTGATCATCGTGAAAACTATCTAGTAAAATCTCATTCGCCTAGTTCAGATTAGGAATATGTTGAAAAATAAAAAAAATGGTTTGATGTCGCAATCTACTGGATGCTGAACGCAATCTGGACGTTGACAGAGACGCTCAAGCTCCCTTCGATGATGGGAGTAGGCACGGAGGATCTACTGTCCATTGCCATCTCTACGTTTCCCCTATAAGGGGAGTAGGGAGCAAAAGAGCTCTCGCTTACGTAAAGGACGTCAGTTATCTCTAGATCCAAAGTGTTGGCGATTAGTTCAGCTTTTTCCCGTGCATTCTGGAGAGCCAAAACGTAGGCATTATTTGCTAAGTCCTTGGCTTCTTGATCGGAGATTCCGAAACTGATTCCTTGGATATTATTGGCGCCGGCTGCAGCTGTAAGATCAATGACCTCCCCCACCATGTTAATATCCTCAACAGTAATTTGGATCATGTTAGTGACTTGATAGCCTTTGACGGATCTGGTTTCCCAGTCATAGTTGGTGTTTACACTGTAGGTTACAGTCTTGACCTTGTCTTCCGCTATGCCCAGTCCTGTGATGGCATCTATTACCGAGGTCATAAGAAGAGCGTTTTCCTCCACCGCCTTAGCTGCGACGGGATTATCTGTCCATGCCCCAAGTGTAAGTGTAGCCTGGGTTGCTTTAGCGGAGACACTCCCTTGTCCAGACACTTGGATAGAATTGACGTCGGCATCACCTAAGGAGGTAGCATATCCAATTCCCAGAGAGGGCGGTATCCCAGCTGGGAACTTGAATATGGTCTCATCCATCTTCTCTCGGAACGGGTTATAGGCGATAATTGCTCCGGCGACTATGATCGAGAGGCAGATCGCTAAGACGTAGATGTATTTCCTTTTCAGACTCATTTCTTCTTCAGGATATATAGAAACATAGGATGGTAATATTACCACTCTTTAGACCAGTCGTTAAAACTTATTGTGGCTACGTTCTAACTAATAAAACAAGTATCTGAGCAGGGAATCTATCATCATTTAAAGCTCGCATCAAGTGCGATCAGAGCAATTGAGGATATCCCCTTATCTTTTCCGATCGGTAGTAAACATGTATCAGGTTGAACGCTATGGAACCGGTTGTCCTGGTCTACCATGAAGGGATTTCCAGATACGACTTTGGCCCAGGCCATCCCTTCAGGGGCGATAGGTTCCCGAAATTTATGGATCTGATTGAGGCTCACGGTTTACTAAACCATCCTAGGGTCTCCGTCATAGAGCCAGAACCCGCTGGCGATGAGATCCTAAAATTGATCCATCCGGAATCCTACATCAGGGAAGTTGAGAGGCGAAGTGAAAAATACATCCCGCTGTCAGGTGATACCCCCCTCAGCCCATCCATAGTAGATGCAACGCGACTCATCGTCGGGACATCCGTGCTGGCGGGGGAACTAGTCGCCACGGGAGCCGCTAAGATAGGGGAGGGCGTCGGCGGGGGGCTCCACCACGCCGGACGGAAATACGGGGGGGGATTCTGTGTCTTCAACGACGTCGCTGTTTGCGCTCAGAGCCTCGTCGAGCGCCTCGGCCTAGAGAGGGTGCTCATCCTCGACTCCGATGTCCACGCGGGGAACGGCACCATGGATATTTTCTATGAAGACCCCCGGTTCCTATACATCTCGGTGCACCAGAATCCCCTTACCATCTTTCCTGGAACGGGTTTCATCAACCAGATTGGGGAAGCGGATGGTGCTGGATTCACGGTAAATGTGCCTCTCCCTCCAGGTGCTGATGACCGCTGCATGGCCATGTTCCTTGAGGAAGTCTTCAAACCCCTTGCAAAGGAGTTCAAGCCCCAGGTGATAATAAGGAACGGTGGTACAGACCCCCACTTTTCAGACGGTCTAGGGAGGCTTAACCTGACATTTCAAGGGCTCTGGGACATAGGAATGGCCGTGTCTAAGGTCGCTGAGGAGGCCGGTTGCGGCGTAGTCGACCTCTGCTGCAGCGGCTACAATCCAGAGACAGTCGCCGAAGGGTGGCTCTCGCTCCTCACTGGAGTGATGGGTGAGAAGAACCCAATTGTGGAATTGGCTTTTAGTCCGAGGAGCTCTGAGGTCGTGTTAAAGGAGGCCGAGAGAATTATTGGCGACGTCAAGAGACAACTCCGAGAATATTGGTGCTTCTGTTGACGTGGTCCTATACTGTATTTTTTTAGGCGAGAGTGTAAACTAGGGTAGTGAGGGTTCCATGTATCAAAGAGTGGTGATCCCCTCCGTCAAGAACGCGTACAAGACTCGCAGCCTGCTCGAAGGTCCTATTGATGCTGCTATCCCCCTAGGTTCATTGGCTGTTTTTATATCCATGATTTGATTAAAACTGTCCAGACTATTGAATGAAACGAGATTGATTCTCCAAGATGCATACGGCTATGGGGCGTATTAATTCACCGTTAAAGTTGTTTCCATTATCACGCGCGAAAAAGAAGGAGTCCAAAAAACAAGTGATTAAACCACGTACCCTACTTAAATATAAAAAAAAATGAGTGATCCCTTGTGAAGAAAATGATATGGAAAACAAAGATAACAGAAATGTTAGGATGCACATACCCAATCATACAGGGTGCTTTTGCCGGATTTGGAAAATCGGATATAGCAGCCCCAGTCTCCGAAGCAGGAGGATTTGGGATCATTACTGCTCATGCCTTTAGAGATGCGAGAAAATTAAGAGAGGATATACAAAAAGCAAAATCAATGACTGAAAAACCTTTCGGCGTAAATTTTACTATTATTCCACCACGATTAACAGAGGATTTTTACGAGGAGATGGTAGAAGTTGCCATCGATGAAGGGATAGGAACTGTTTTTACCTCCGCTTACAAGGCAAAAAAAATTGGTGATAGGATCCATGCAGCTGGGCTAAAGTGGGTCCACAAAGTCGTAACGATGAAACATGCACTGGCTGCAGAAAGGCATGGTGCAGACGCCGTGATCATTGTTGGACTTGAGGGAACTGGATACAAGAACCCGCTCCAAAATACGACCATGATCAATATGGTGATGGCAGATCGAATGCTAAGGGTGCCCTTTGTTGCAGCTGGAGGAATTGGAGATGCTCGGGGATTTCTGTCAGCTTTAGCAATGGGTGCTCAGGCATTATATATTGGGACAGGATTTATGGCGACAAAAGAATGCCCGATTCCAGATAAGATCAAACAAAAATTTGTTGAGCAGTCTTCTTTTGATCCTGATTTATATCCAAAAATCTATCATCACCAGTTAAAAGATTCGGGGGTAGGTTCGATGACAGTTGGTGTTATCAACAAAATCGTGACAGTTCAGGAGTTTATTGATGAGATTATAAAAAACGCAGAAAACATCATAAAGCAATGGGGGTTTACAGGCGATATTTTTTCTACCTATTAAATTTTAATTACACTACTTTGAGTTAGCCAATGTTTAATGTGCTTCAAATTCAAAAGGTCCATACTCCGCCTAGATAGGGTTGAAGGATGACAGCAACAACAGAAATGGGGCTCCCAGGGAAGGACGTTCTTGGTGTTTGAGTGGGTGTTTGGTTTGGATTACATATTAGCGACAACGTTGCCTTAGTTTCAAGTGAAGATGGTTTTGCATGTTTTTGTTTTACCTTCTTCAGTGGATTACCATATATGTAGGTTGAAATCTGAAGCTGTCAATTATCCACTAGGAACAGGGTTGAGGCGTATGGGGTCAAGTGGTTGGGCCATTCAGGGTACTGGAAGGCTTTGATGGAGGGGCTATATTGGGTCCTTAATGGATGAAGCGGTGTGATTAACGGTTTCAATCCATTCTATGCAGGGTATGAGTAAAAAAATACAGCTTGTATAGCAAAAAAAAGTTAATACAAATCCTCAATAGGGAAAAAGGAGAACAGTGATTACAAGAAATATTTAGGCTTCTCTCAGATCTTTTTTAAGAACCTTACCCACCAGCGTCATCGGAAGTTTATCTCTGAATTCCACTGCTCTGATCCTCTTATAAGAGGCTACCCGTTCCTTCACGAATTCAACCAATTCCTCTTCTGTAGCCTCAGCACCGTCCTTGAGGACTATGAAAGCCTTCGGCATCTCACCGCTTATTTCATCAGGTATACCCACTATGGCTACGACCTTAACCGCTGGATGCTCATAGAGAACATCCTCGACCTCCCGAGGAAAGACGCTGTATCCCTTGTATTTTATCATATCCTTCTTCCGGTCAACAATGTAAAAATAGCCCTCCTCATCTCGCTTAGCATAGTCACCGGTAAAGAGCCACCCATCTCTAAGGACTGCAGCTGTCCCTTCAGGGTCATTCCAATAACCCTTCATGACTTGGGGACCTCTTATTGCCATCTCTCCAACCATGCCGACAGGGAGCTCCACATCACTGTCCTCGCTCATTATCCTCGCCTCGGTGTCTGGCCATGAAAGGCCGACAGAGCCGATTTTCACAGTCTCCAATGTGGGGTCTAAGGGGTTTCCATGAGTAACAGGTGAAGCCTCAGTAAGTCCGTATCCCTCAACCAGAACACCGCCGGTGAGTTCCATGAACTTTTTCTGGACTTTGGGAGGGAGAGGAGAGGCACCTGAAATACAGAACTTTATCGAGGAGAGGTCATAGTCTGAGATGTTGGGATGGGTTATGAGCGCTCCGTAGAGGGTTGGGACGCCACCGAATAAAGTGGCCTTGTATTTCTGGATGGAACTGAGCACCTCCTTTAAGTCAGGGCGAGGGATCAACACCATTGTGCTAGCGGATGCGATGGCATTATTCATCGTAACCGACATGCCATAGATATGGTAGAGAGGAAGAACGTTGACTTGGACCTCTTTTCCCTCTTCCGTTTTGGACCAAGCATTACACATAAAGGCGTTTGATACTAGGTTATAGTGGGTGAGCATAGCACCTTTTGGGAGCCCTGTTGTGCCTCCTGTGTATTGGAGTAAGGCAAGGTCTTCCTTCGAGTCTACCTTTACAGGAGCTGGGGTTGGCGGGTATTCCTTGATTAGGTCTTGAAAACGGTACATCCCAGCCTCTAGGTCCACTTTATGGGTTGGAATCTTTCCAAGGAGAGAGCCCAAGATTCTCTTGACGGAAGGGAGGTATTCACCAACGCCTGTCACGATGATCCTCTTTAGCCCTGTCTCTGATTTGACTTTCTTTAGGATAGGGTAGAGTAGATCTAGAACCACTAAGGTTTCTGCTTGTGAATCTTGAATCTGGTGTTTTATCTCTCTCTCTTTGTAAAGAGGGCTGATCGCCGTAACGATGGCACCAGCTTTAAGGGAGCCATAGTACGCTATCACGAACTGGGGGATGTTAGGGAGGAACAGGGCGATTTTGTCCTCTCTTGTTACACCAAGTCTCTGGAGAGCTGTCGCGAACCTGTCGACCTGCTCCTTCAACTCCCTATATGTCAGCCGACCGCCCTTGTAGATAGTCGCCGTGGCCTCAGGATGCTTTTCAGCAGAGTCGTCGAGGAGTCTGAAGAGCGGGATATCAGGGTAATCAATGGTATGGGGAACATAGTCAGGCCAATTCTTGGGAATATCCATATAAAACGCTCACAGGTAAAATCTGTATGTAATTACTATATAGATTAATCGCCGGGAACTAATCTGGAGTGCTCCCAGGCTAACTCATGCAACCTTCGTCGGAAAAGTTAGTATCGTTCATGGATCCGCTGAATGCAAGTTTCAATCTTGAGGAAAGTAGTCGTTTTAGCTAGGGAAAGTACGGTGTTCAGAAGGACATAAACCTCTTCGGCCTCACTTTCAAGGCGGCGAGACCTGCCCGCTATGACGCCTTGATTATCCTAAAGGAAATCGACTTCGTCTCTTTCGCATAGGAAGGCAGGTGCACACGTTCACCCCCATCTGACGTTTCAAAAGTCTTTTCACCGGCTCCAGTAATTATCCAGTGAGGATAAATGAAGAAATCAACGGTAATCGGAGCCGGTATCATGGGTCACGGCATAGCCGAGCTTCTAGCCCTCGCTGGTGTTGAGGTCACCATTGTAGACATCAACGAAGAGCTCCTCAAGAAGGCAGTGGAGAACATCACTTGGAGCCTTGGCAAATTTGTTGAGAGGAGACGCATTAGAGAGGAGGATGCAAAGGCAGCCCTCGAGAGGATCAAGACCAATACCAACCTCGAGGAGGCCGTTGTAAACGCCGACCTTGTTGTTGAGGCTGTCCCTGAGGTGATGGAGCTAAAGAAGATCATATATAAGAAACTGGACGAAGCAGCTCCCGGGCACGCGATCCTTGCAAGCAATACCTCGAGCCTCAGCATCACCGAAATGGCTGAGCAGACGGGGAGGCCCGAGAAGGTAGTGGGAATGCACTTTTTCAATCCCCCGATGCTAATGGCCCTCGTAGAAGTAGTGAGAGGAGAGGAAACCGACGATGAGACCACAGATGCGATCGTCAAGCTGGTGGAGAAACTGGGGAAGACCCCCGTCGTGGTACGGAAGGACGTTCGTGGATTTATTGTGAATCGTGTTATCGGGGCCGTGATGAACGAGGCGTTCTGGGTTGTCGAGAACGGCGAGGCAACGATAGAGGAGGTAGACGCAGCTGTGAAATACAAGGCAGGCTTTCCCTTGGGCGCCTTCGAGCTCGCGGACATGATTGGCCTTGACGTGATGTACGAGGTGGGGCAGATCATGGAGACGGCATATGGAGACGTCGCAAAGTCAAGCCCCATGCTCGCAAAGCTTGTTGAGGAGGGAAACCTGGGCCAAAAGACAGGGAAGGGCTTCTACGACTGGAAGGTGGGGCGCCCCAGAATCCCGTTTAAGTTGTCAGGGAAGTTTGATGTTCAGAGACTCTACGCAGTGGCCACAAACGAAGCCGCCCGACTCATTCACGAGGACGTGGCGGGGCCCGAGGACATCGACGTGGGGATGAAGCTGGGCACAGGATGGCCAATGGGTCCCTGCGAGCAAGCGGATAAGCAGGGGCTGGACAGGCATCTAGGGAAACTAAAGGAGCTGTACGCCAAATACGAAAAGGAGGTCTATGCACCATGCCCGTTTCTAAAAGACTGCGTGGCAAAGGGCTGGACCGGCAAAGCCTCAGGGAAAGGGTTCTACGAATATGGCTAAGAAATCCCGTTACGATACGATACTAACTGAGAAAAAGGACAGGATCTTTTGGATCACCCTAAATCGTCCTGGACGAATGAATGCCTTCAACCTCGAGATGATTGACGAGGTCTCAGCAGCTGTCGAAAAGGTCGACGCTGATGATGAGGTAAGGTGCATTATCCTTAAGGGTGATGGAGACAGGGGCTTTAGCGCGGGTGCAGATCTCACCATCTTTTCGGATCTGAGCCCAGAGGGAGCTATTGCAACCTCAGAAAGGGGGCAGAGACTCATGGACAGGATCGAGGCGTCCCCCAAGCCGTTCATTGCGGCCATTCACGGCTTCTGTCTTGGCGGGGCCCTCGAGATCGTCCTAGCCTGTGACTTTAGGGTGGTGTCAGAGTCAGCGCAGTTGGGGAGCCCCGAAGTGAACTTGGGGATTATCCCGGGTTGGGGTGGAACTCAAAGGCTTAGCAGGTTGATTGGGCTCGGGAGGGCGAAGGAGATGGTATTCCTCGGTGACAGGATGTCCGCGGAAAATGCTTTTAGGATTGGTCTCGTCCACAAGGTGGTGCCTCTGGACAACCTCTACGAGGAGGCAGAGGCCCTTGCGAAAAGACTGGCTGCAGGGCCTCCAGTTGCCTTGAAGGTCGCGAAGCGAGTGATGAACTTAGGGAGTCAGCTCTCGCTCGAAAAGGGCCTCAAGATGGAAGCTGCCTCCTTCGGGACCCTGGCTGAGACCGAGGACATCATTGAGGGGATTTCAGCTTTCTTCGAAAGGCGGAAGCCCAAGTTTAAGGGAAAGTAACTTTTTCTTTTTTTTATATGAAAGAAGGGGATAAGGGATCATTCTCCCCGTATTAGGAATCTTGCGACCATGTTCTTTTGGATCTCTGTGGTGCCTTCGTAGATTTCGGTAACCCTGACATCCCTATAGATGCGCTCTATGTCATACTCCGATATGTAGCCGTATCCGCCGAAAATTTGGAGGGCTTCGGAAACGCTGCGGCCAGCGGCTACTGTTGCAAAGTTCTTGGCCATGCAGCTCCACTTTGGGATGATTCTCCCCTTGTCAATGTGCCAGGCGGCCTTGTAGGTCATTAACCGGGCGGCCTCGATGTTAGTAGCAATATCGGCGATCTTATGTTGGATGGCTTGGAAATCGGTGAGGGGGCGGTCGAACTGCCTCCTCTCCTTGGCGTAGGCGAGGGCCCTGTCCAGGGCTCCCTGGGCCATCCCTACGACCTGGGCAGAGACGGCGACTCTCCCCACATCGAGAAACTCGAGGGTGTGGTAAAATCCCATGTTCTCGACACCGACGAGGGCCTCGGTAGGCACCCTGACATCGCTGAATGAGTACTCCCCTATTAGGGATGCCCTTATTCCCATCTTGCCGTGGATCGGATTACTGTCGAAGCCAGGGATCCCTTTGTCTAAAACAAGGAGGCTACTCCCCCGATGCTGAACCCCGGGGTCGGTCTGGCAGAGGATGACCCCAAAGTCGGCGATGGGGGCATTGCTTATGAGGGTCTTGGAACCGTTGACAACATATCCATCTTCATCTTTAGCCGCCGTAGTATCGACCATGGTGATATCGCTGCCCCGGGCTGGCTCGGTGAATGCCCCGGAGGATATCCAATCTCCGGAAATAACCTTTGGAAGGTACTTTCGCATCTGCCATTCGGTGCCAAACATATGGATCATGTCGCTCCCAAAGGAGCCGATGAGGATCGAGGTGCCAAGGGTAGAGTCAGCCCGACAGAGCTCCTCGATACAAAGGCAAAGCTCAGTAAGGCCGTAGCCCTGGCCCCCGTATTCTTCGTCAAAGTGGAGACCGATGAATCCAAGCTGGGCTGCCTTCCTGTAGAGTTCCATAGGGAACTCCTCCTTCCGGTCGTACTCCCGGGCCAGCTCGGGAGTGAACTCCTTCTCAGCGAACTCCCTGACAGCCTGCTTGATCTCTTCTTGCTCCTCTGTGAGTTCGAAGTTCATTTAATATCCTTGTTGATAAGGATGTTTTTAAGCTTCAAATAACTTTCTGGGGAGGTTCAATCGCGCGCAAACCCCCATACCTTCGCACGCGTGGTTTCAAGTTATCCTAAACATAAGGCGCTACAGAGCCGTGAGGATTACCCCGGTAGGCCACAACCACTCAGTTGAGCCTTCAGCATAGATGTGTTGTGAGCTGGTCTAAGTGCATGTTGTAGTATCCTAGGCTCCAGAGGAG
Organism: Candidatus Bathyarchaeota archaeon; assembly: GCA_030739585.1. Lineage (NCBI taxonomy): Archaea > Thermoproteati > Candidatus Bathyarchaeota > Candidatus Bathyarchaeota archaeon. The sequence goes on along the minus strand of JASLYX010000001.1, from coordinate 420,906 downwards.
GGCATAGTCAGCGTGGCGGTTCTCGTCTCATAGGCCTGGCATCACTATCTTGTTCTAGGCGTCAATGACTCTGTATGTTGAGGTTTTCGCATTGAGTTTTATTATCTTGCTTATGTCTTTGATGCAATCGTTATCGACCGGAAAGACCCAATCGCTAATCTGTACAACTTTACCAATTTGGAACACAGTGCCTCAGAAGGGGAGTAGATCCAATATAACAGTCCCTATCAAGAGATGCTAGTTGAGTAGAAAACATTTTCCACAAGTACGTTGTTGGGGATGGGATATTCAAGACACCTAGTAATAAATATCGGGTGAAACAATTTCCATCAACATGTCTGATCATGATATTCTGATCGAGAACGCCCGTATTGTCGACGGGACCGGGAGGGAAAGCTACACTGGTTCCATTGGGGTCATGGGCGACAGGATCACTTCGCTTGGAGAGGTGAAGGGGGATGCTGCAGAGGTAGTTAATGCTGAGGGACTCATCGCCTCCCCGGGATGGATCGACGCCCATAGCCACAGCGATCACACCATCTTGTTTTATCCGAGGCTGAACAGCTACATTATGCAGGGTATTACCACCTTCGTTGGGGGCCAGTGCGGGGGCTCCGCTGCCCCAATCGGGAACATGATCGGCCTCCCTGGCCTCGCCAGAGATCACATCCAAAAGATCGAGCCCCATAAGTACTACCCGGAGAAGCAGCTCTACTCTCGGGACAAGGTTAACGAGATCATGGCTGAGAAATACGGCTGGACCGTGGACTGGAACACAATGGGGGAGTGGTTCGAAAGGATTGAGTCGATCGGAATTAGCTTAAATATGGCTCCACTAGTAGGTCAGGGCACCGTTAGGATCAGGGTTATGGGAGAGGACTACAAGCGCCACAGCACCGAGGAGGAACTTGGGGAGATGAAAAAGCTCATCCGGGATGCCATGGACGAGGGCTGTATTGGGATGAGCAGTGGCCTTGACTACGATCCCAGCGTCTACGCCCATATAGATGAGATCAACGCCTGCGTAGAGGTTCTCAACGAGTATGATGGTTCTGTTTACTGCCCCCACTGGAGGAGGACGGGGAGGCGCCGGGACGTCAAATTTGGTGATACCCGGAGTAACAAGGTGGATGGCATCCTTGAAAGCATAGAGACCTGTCGTATTACCGGTGTCCCAACCCACCTTGCCCACCTAACTCCGGGGTGGAGGCTTATCCCAGAGGGGAACGACATGATGGAGGAGATGAATATAAGGGCCACCCTTCAGTTCATCGACGACGCCAGGGAGGAGGGACTCAACCTTACCTATGACGCAATGCCCTGGTTTATCTTTGCAGGCTTTGGGGTCATGCCCTATCTCAGCAGCCTGCTCACCCCGTGGCTCAGGGAGCAGGGAAGCCGAGAGGCCTTTGCTGAGTGGCTCAAGGTCCCTGATTACCGGAAGGAGGTTATTGACGCCATCTCAGGGGGAAAGTGGTTTATCCGCCTCGCCTATAACCCCAACACCAACCCCCAGTGGGCAGAGAACCTCTGGGTCGTAAAACACAAGAACAGAGATTACAATAACAAGACAGTGGGAACCATAGCTGAGGAGCTCCAAAAACCCAAGCTGCAAACCTACTTTGACCTCGTATGCGAGGATCCACACGCTCGAGGAGTAGCAGTAGGGGTTGCAGAAAGCGGCAACTTTCCGTGGAAGCCCTACAGGGCCCTCTTTTTCAAACATCCCGCAGGATGCCTAAGCCTTGACCAAAGACTCGTTGATCACACAAGAACGCAGGAGATGCCACCCTATAGGATGCCTGGAATAAACGCTTTCAGTGGCTTCCCAGGGTTTCTTATCCATTATGTCAAGGAGACCAAACTTCTCAGCCTCGAAGAGGCAATTGACAAGATGTCCACCACTGCAGCGAGGCAGCACTGCCTTAAGGGGAGGGGTACACTAACGCCGGGAAGCTATGCCGACATAGTCCTTTTCGACTGGGACCGTCTAAAGGTCACCGGAGACCCTGTTGAGACTCGCCGATACCCAGAGGGAATAGAGCACGTCTATGTCAACGGCACCGCTGCAGTGAAGAAAGGCGAGTATACGGGCTTAGCATCGGGAAAAGTAGTGAAAAGGAGTATATAGCCCCCAATTTCTTCATTGCCAGACTGAGAAATCCTTGTTGCATTTAGGGCATCGGAGCTCAGTCTTCCCCTGCCGGGTCAGGATATTGGCAGTATAGCCGCACGCGGGGCAGCTGACCGTACGAGGGCTCATAAGGATCAATAGTATTCATTGAAGGAACAAATAAGAATTGAGTTTAAATCACATCTAATTATAGCGTGCAATGTTTTACATGCTCGCGTGCGTGTGAACACCCTGCACGTCATCCGTGTTGAGCGAATGAGGAATTATTGAATTATGTGGAACAACCATTTTGCGTACGCAATAATGTTATAAAAAAACTCCAGCAAATATAAGGATGAATCTGGATGGAACGCTTTAACGGAAAAGTAGTCATTGTGACCGGTGGGGGCAACGGCATAGGATTAGTCATAGCAAATAGATTCGCCGCTGAAGGGGCTAAGGTGGTAATCGCAGATATCAACGACTCGGCCGGAAAAAGAACAGCAGATAAAATAGTAAACTCAGGGGGGACGGCTCTATCGATAAACGCCGATGTAACAGAGGAAGACCAAGTAAGAACCTTGGTGGAGAAGGTTCAGAATCATTTTGGACGGATTGATATCTTGATAAACAACGCAGGTATTAGCGTCCACAAATTGCTTGTTGAAATGGAGCGGGAGGCTTGGGACAGGCAGATTGAGGTCCAGCTCACCGGTCCGTTTCTTACTATCAAACACGTCGGACGACGGATGATAGCTCAAACGGGAGGGGGTAAGATTGTGAACATATCCTCCGCTGCATCAGTGATGGGTAGACTCAAAGCGGGTCCCCATTGCTCATCCAAAGGAGGCTTGAATATGCTAACAAAGGTGGCAGCTTTGGAATTGGCCAAGCATGGGATTAATGTCAATGCCGTTGCTCCGGGGCTGATCGATGTCCCCGTGCAAAGAGGAGAGATCAATCTGTCCGAGGCATACAGAACCAGCTATTTGGAACAGGTGCCACTAGGGCGCATCGGGGTCCCATCTGATATCGCCAACATGGTTCTTTTTCTATGCACAAGTGAAGCAGAATGGATCACTGGGCAAATTTTCCTTGTAGACGGAGGGTTAATGTCAGGACACTACTCCTTCCAAGGAACACACGACTCCAAATCGTTGTACGGCCACGATAGCGAGGGATGAGAGAGTTTAAAGACACCCTTCATCAATCTCAGTAAACATATTTATCGAGAATCGATAACTCTATTCAATGAAATAGATAGGTTACATCAAGAGGTCTAAATAAAAAAGGCTTCATTGAGATGGACTCCAAGTTCACAAATCAAGATAGATTCATCCAACAATAAGGATTATAGGATTCTCTCTCACGCTATTTTACACTCGATGTTTTGTCTTCAGAAGAGGTAACGCATTGAAAGTCCAGTGCTGAGGAAGACCTCTCCCAGCTACGTAAAGTGTCAGCCCATGGGAAGGACCAAGGTGAGGTACTCAGAAGACATAAGTTAGCCAAGAATGGTGATAACGCGCGAAATATCTAGGTTCACAGGGTGGTAACACCAGTAAACTCTTTTCCCAGGTAGATTTGCTCCATAAGCAGCCCCTTTATGAGGGAGTCCAAGAGGCCTTTTATCCTATCCTTCAAGACATGGTCCTTTACCATAACATCATTGATCTGCCCCCGCAGCGCGTAATATTCCTCTATATTTTGGAACAGTTGGGTTAGAAGCACCAGAGCCTCCTTTTCTAATGCTGTACACATTATATTGTCCAGTTGGAATAATTCATCTAGTGGATCTAAATCCTCACTACACCCATTCTCGGAGTTCCCGAGATTTCCTCCGTCTTGTCGATGATTGAGACCGTTTGGCATAGAGGTATTCACTAACACTTTGATCTTGGGGTTTACGGTTCCCGAACAGTTAGTAGGTATTTCTAAGAAATCAAACTTTATCCAAGACTTTATCGTAATAAGGACATTTGTAACAAATTATTCTTTAAAAATTTACATTAGAGTGTAAAAAATCAAGGCTTCGTCGTTTTAATGAGATATTAAGGTGCAAAACTATTGTTCTCGAATAAATCATTATGACTAAAAAAATACAACAACGCGTTCGGAGGATTATCATTAAGATATTGGCCAAGGTAAGACTATTTCATTCAGCACGTGTCAATAGGACTACAGTAAACCTGAAGATGATCCTTATAGATCTCCACAGCTTCGTTATTCCCAGTCGATTATCTAAAAGAGAACCTTGGAATCGCCAGAATATTTGTTAAGAACGAGGCGAGGGGCTCTGCAGTCTAAAATGTCTCGGATTTATCATTGGAAAAATGGAAGAATAAAGCCGAGGGAAACGATCCAATCTAAAGAGCCTACCTCAGGGTGATACGGACCTTCTCGCCCTTCCCAACGCCGAGCTGGTTATGGGCGTTACCCTGATTGACGGCAAACTCCATGTAACCGCCTCCAGCAACAACGGTCAGAAGCTCTCCCTCAGGTACTGCTGAGAATCTCCGCACATAAGGTAATTTTAACTTTTTTCCCGAGATCTCAACATCGAAGACAGAGTCAACGTTGACTCCCATTCGGTTCAGCACATCATACGTAATGTTTGTCACCATATTGCCAAATCCATCCACGTGGATGATGGTAGCCTCGACTCCGTCATCCGTTATGGTCGGCACGTACATGGGGATCCGGATATAGTCTTTGATCTCGGGGCCGATCAGTCCAGGGTCCACCCCTTTTGCGAGGAGGGCTCCTGTGGGACCAAATGTGTCCCGACCATCGAAAACGTCCGAGATCTTTTCGGGAAGGAGCTCTCTGTATGAGATCTCGTAGATATTCTCGACGCCGAGGCGCTCAGCAGCAGGGGCAAGAAGGCCGTTGTCGGGGCCAACGAGCCATGCCCCCTTTGTCTTGATGAATATTCCCTTTCGACTACTCCCGACTCCGGGGTCGACAACACCGACATGGACGGTATTCTCAGGAAAGTGGGGGACGCTCCGTGCTAAATGAAATGCACCCTCATCGATGCTGAAGTTCCCAATGTCGTGGCTGATGTCGACGATAGTAGCATTGGGAAGGATTCTAAGGATGGTTCCTTTTATCTCGGCGACGTAGGAGTCCTTGATACCATAGTCCGTTAGGAGGGTGATTATAGGCATGCAATCACGGTATCACTCCTCACGCCTCAAGATATAAAAGTAACATAACTATGGGGATGAAGATCCTCACTGTTTAGATAAAAAATGATACAATTTTTTGTGAATTGAATGAGACTCAAAAAATACAACCCAGATAAGCTTGGAGAACTGCTAAAGAAGAGTTAGCTTGTGGATCTAACTTCAAGTTATGCATCGAAGCTTGAAGCCAAGGGATTCACCGATCCTGTTTTAGGAGATGACCAGAAGGTACTCAATTATATCTTCTCAGTTATCAACAGAGATCAGAAAAATAGTATCATAGCCCCAAGATGCTATATATCATTAGAAAGAGGGGTCATTTATGGTGCAAACCAGCTTTATGAGTCGGAGGAGGTGCACCTCGAGACGCGCCTCTGCCAAGGCACAACCTATGCGCACGTTTTATTAGGTTGATCTAATAGACCATTTTCTAGTTTTGGTTAGGTCTTTACCATGACGAGGAGCATTTTGAACTGGCCTATCGCCCTTAGTGCATGAGGTATGTTAGCCGGCATAACGATTACCTCACCTTCTTTCAGGTGGAAAGACTTGCCCCCTATAGTTATCTCCACCTCGCCATCAATGACCTGGACTAAGGCGTCGTACGGCGTCGTATGTTCGCTAAGCCCCTCACCCTTAGAGAATGCGAAGATGGAGACCGAACCCTGGGGCTTGTCCACGATTGTCCTGCTCACAACAGCTCCATGCTGATACTCAACCATGTCGTTTAGGACCTCAACCCTTGTAGCAACTTCATCCATTAAATTTGGAACATCCTGAAGAAGAACGTGGGGGGGCCTAATTTTTAAAATTATTGGATATTGAAGAGAGGGAAAAGCCCTTGGGTAAGACCCATAGGCTTGCCAGCGTGGTGATGATTTTGCATGTATAAATGCGGGACTGGCAAACACATATACATAACTTGGGTTTTTCTCAAATATACTTTCTAAGGACTTAATACAGATACATGACATCTAAAAATAATGGATGCCACTTTGGTTTTCTAGAGGGATCATCCCTCAATATAGCTTTCAACTTTTATTTTTAAAGAATCAAGCGCCCCAGAGATCTTTTGGCTCTTAACTAAGAGGCCATTCCAGATTGATTCCACAAGTATTGCCCTCTTATTGAGCATTGCATTCACGTGGTCCGGGTGGGGACTTCCCTCAGACTTCCGCTTCATGAGACATGCCTCAGGGTCAGTAGCCTGGTTGAGATGCTCTTGGCTGATCTGGGCTCCCTTCCCCAAGACCTTCATGGCAACGGCGTTGATTTCTGAGGGTGTAAGGTCTGAGAGGTTTCTTCCTTCGTCGATAACCTTTCTGACTAGGGCGGCGGCTGTCTGATAGGATTCTCTGAAGCTGAGACCAGCTTCGGTGACAAAGGTCTCTGCGAGCTCTACTGCGACTATAAGGCTCCCTTTTAGGCGTTCCCGCATTTTCACCTTGTTCACTGTAAGTGTTAATATGATGCCGGTCATCACATCGAGGCTTGTCTTAGTGGTGTCAAGGCAACGCCAGAGAGGTATTTTGGTCTGCTGAAGGTCCTGGTAGTATCCGCTGTTCACCCCCTTCACCATGGTGAGGAGCTCACATAGGCAGCCGTAGACTTCTGAGGACTTACCCCTTATCAGCTCCAATGTGCTGGGATTCTTTTTCTGGGGCATGATGCTACTTGAGGAGGAGTACTCATCTGAGAGTTCAACATAGGAGAACTCGACGCTGGACCACTCTAGGAGGTCAGCGGCAGACCTGCTCAGGTTCCCCATAAGAATTGCGCAGACGGAGGCCGTCTCAACAGCCCAGTCCCTGCTGCTAGTGGCGTCGATGCTGTTCTCGATGAGTCCATCGAATCCTAGGAGTTCCATGGTTTTCCTGCGGTCAACGTTGATACTGGTCCCCCCGATAGGGCCAGATCCCAAGGGATTTAGATTAACTCTGCTATAACATTCTGAGAGGCGCAGTGAGTCTCTGAGGAAGGCGTCAGCGTAGGAGACGAGGTAATGAGCGAAGGTACCCACCTGAGCGTGCTGACCGTGAGTGTAGAGCATCATAAGTGTTTCTACATTATCCTCTGCCAGTCCGAGAAGGGCCTTGATAAGGCCAATAAGCTGGGTGTTTATCGCGAGGAGCTCCTCCCTGGTCCTGAGGCGCATATCTACGACAACTTGGTCGTTCCTGCTCCTGCCTGTATGGATCATGCCACCCACGTGTAAACCGACCTTCTCGACGACCTTCGCCTCGATATATTCGTGGATGTCCTCGTACTCGGCCCCAATCTCTACAGTCCCTGCGCTCCATTGACTCCTGATCTCCTCAAGGGCCGTAAGGATCTTAGAGAGAGCTTTTCGAGGGATTATTCCCTGCTCGTAAAGCATTATATTATGGGCCTCAGTGCCGTTGATATCATCATCTAGAATGCGGAGGTCCTCGATGACGGAGGTGTGGAACCGGGCACTCCTATCGGTGAACTCCTTTGCCAGTCTAGACCTGAAGAGGCTCATATTGGTTCAACGCATAGGCTGAGCAGGGGGATCGTTTAATACTTTACGACATAGCTGCCGTGAATGGAACAAGTTAACCCCACCGCGTGCATGGAGTAAGGCCAGAAATATGCCCCGGATCCTCAACTGACAACGTCCACTACATCCAAAATAGTCCCCACCCAGCGCAAATAACTGTTCAGGGCCGCCCTCAAGGCTACCACATCAGAGGCCTCTAAGGATATAACCACCCTTCCCTCTACCGCAGAAACTTTTACCCTGGACCGCTCCGAGGTTGGATGCTCCACCTCGGGAGATAATGAACCCTCAATGAGACTAGACATCCCATCAGGCACATTGACCCAAACCTTGGCGATCACCATCCCCGTGCCGACCATACTTCTCACTAGGAGTCAAAAAGGAGATAATAAAACGGGGAAATTAGGTCCCCCTATGACCTAATCCTGTGGGAAGCCTGACCCACCCTCGTGGCAGGGACGTAAGCTCCACCAGCAAATCGGTAACCGCACTTGCTGCAGTCCCAGACTCCTACCGTGTCTCTCTTCACCGAGAGACTCGCGCAGCTTGGACACCTGCTGGCTTCCCTCTTAGTCTGGGTTATCCGGGTCCACTGCTTCCGAACTGACATCCCACCCCGGGTCCTAAGCCTAAGACCGTAAGTCTTCTTCTTCCTTGGCATCAATCGACCCCCTAAAGGTGCTTCCTAAGCTCCACAGCCTTAGCCTGGGCTAGGTCCAGGGCCGCATGGAGCTCCTCAGTCGTAATGCCGCCTGAGCCACCCTTCTGGACTGTGCACAAGTTGTTGTCCTCATCGAAGGTTATCGTAAGCCTCGCATCCAGGACCTCCTCCTCGTCAGCTGTCGGATCAACCAGTAAATTGTCCCCAATCTTCACAAGAGTAACCGCTAGGGGACTTTTGAGGATCTTTAGGGCCTTGGTCTTCTTGGTCAACTCGATGACGCCGTTCTTAACCGTGTGCACTGGCCCCTTGGTAGTGTTTAGCGCCGCCATCGCGGCAAGCGAAGCGGCATCAAAGAGATTTCCGTCGTAGCTCAACACGTAGATGTCGACGAACACCATGTAGACCGATTTTCCGTCAATGAGGCTGAGTTTATCGAAGTCGAGAATCTCCGCGGAGCGTAGACCCCTGTCGATCACTCTAGCAAGCTCAATAGCATTCTCCCTTGGGCGACCTGGCTCGAACGTAGGGTGGGCTATGGGGGTGAATTCGGCGTTACACATCAGGACCCCCCTCCCGGGGGTGTCCTCGAAGGGCCTACCTATCTGTACCTTAACGCCAACGAGCACCCTGCTCTTACCAATAGTTACCTCAGCAGAGCCCGAGGTCTTCTCCAGCGGGCTCGTCTTTAAGATGATCTCCCTGTACTCATCTAGGGCCCTCCCGTCCATCCGATTCCCCGTTTTGAGGACCTCTTGGATCTTTCTCCGCCTGAGCCGTGAGACTATGCCAGATTTGCTCGCCATTACTCTTCAGCCTCCCCAAAAATACCATACTTTTTTCTCAGTGCATTTTTCTGAATCTCATTTACCTGTAGACATCCCTCGATTGCGAGGTCCACGCATCCCTTAAAGGTCTTTGTCGGTAGTACTCCGTCCATTTGGAGGAGGGTGATCTGTCCCAGCGTTGGCATGTAAGCCACCGGGACATCAGCTTGCCCCTCCTTATCCTCATAGTCTCCGAGGTCAAGAACTATTTCGCCGTCAATCACGCCAGCAGCACAGGAAGAAACGAGATCTCTCATGGGGATCCCTGCGTCTACCAAGGCAACAGTTGACGCGTTAATGCATGCCGTGCGGGTCCCTCCGTCGGCCTCTAAAATCTCAGTGTAGACATCGATAACGGATCTCGGATATTTATCGAGAAAGATGGCGGGTTGAATCGCCCAGCTCATCACCATACCTATCTCCATGTCCCTCCTTGAGGGGGCTGGTGATCTCCGTGGACTGACGGAGAACGGGGACATATGGTACCTGCATCTCACTGTTGCCTCATTTGGCTTTGCTAAGCGTCTAGGGTGCATCTCTCTAGGACCGAAAACCCCGACGAGGATTTTGTTTCTCCCCATTTCAATATATGCTGAGCCGTCTGCGTTTGGTAGGACTCCGCTCTCAATGGTAGTAGGCCGCATCTCATTGGCCTTTCTCCCGTCATATCTTGTTTTCGCCTTTGACTTCTTTTTCTTCCTGATTTTCTTCGTTTTACTCATCTATTTTCCTCCTTTAACAGTCTCAAATATTCTTTTACCCTACTTGTAAGACCCGAAATATGGGCTTCGTTTTCCACCTTTGTGATGACCTTGACTGCCATCTTCTCCTGCTCTCGAGTCCTTCCGTGAATGAGAATTCTCCCGTTCTGACCGATAACAACGTTTGATCCGGTCTGGTTAAAAATCATATTGATCATTGATCCCTTTTTGCCGATCAGGCGCGGGATCTTCGAGGGGGTAAACCTCATGATGAAGCCTTCGTTGACCCTCCCCAAGTCTCTGCCGAGGATCGAGAGAATGGGTGTCCGCCTTCGGTCTATATCGACGATTTTGGCAACAACCGTATCTCCGATGTCGAGAACCCGGGTCATATCGAAGTCTGTACGGAATTGAGCGTCTATCGCGTCGATGACGTTTAAAGCGCCATCCTCAGCAGCATCAATGTCCACCATCCACCTTCCGATCCGTATATCCTTTACTTGACCGATTACCTGGTCTCCTGTGAGGGGGTTGAAGCCTGCCTCCAAGGCGATCACCGAGACCATGCCACGATTGTAGGTGACAAGACCGATGCGACTAGCAAACACCTTCCCATCGGCTCTGTGGGTGTTGTCTCCGGTCTTAACCCTACCTTCAAAGAGGACGTCTCCCGGAATAACGAGATCTCTGGTCTCAAACAGCTCTGACATTTTAAATCAACTATCATTTCATTAAATTGGTTTGGAGGTTTCCCTGCGTAGCCTTTCCAAGTCTGTCAAGTAGTTCTCCCTGCATAGCTGCCGAAATAGCAACCACCGCTACCCATGAACCATCATCGGTCCATTCGTCCCTCGTTATATCAGCGAGTTCCTTCACTATCCCATAAGATTTGGAAGAGTACTCTGCGGGGATCTTTATTGCGATTTCAACACTCTCCATGCTCATTGGGAGGATAGGACGAAGAGCATTAACAATTTCCTTCAGCTGCTCCTCGGCATCCTTGAAGGGGTCGATACTTAATTTGATCTCTCCAAGAGCGTTCTCAACCCGAAGGGGTGGATGGGGGAGTTTCGTGGCAGGGTTGACATAATTCTTGGAGATTAGGGTGATTATCTGCCGGAGAGTCTGATCGGTCATATTCTTTCTCTGCTGAGAAGTGAGCTGGAAAACCCCTTTCTCGAATATGAGCTCAGCTATCGCTATAGGGTCTTCTGTCCCAAAAACAGCCTTGAGTTTAGACTCCGAAGGTTTGGTACCTTTATTTGCATCCGTGAAGATTGTGTCGATCATTAGAACGTTAGCAAGGTCGGCCCTTTCCCCATTCTTGTAGGCCAATCCTTTGGCAGGGTCCACTAGAATCTCAAATTTCGACCCTTGGTGGGTGTACCTGACCATGGTATATTTAACGCTCATCACTCGAGCCTTCTACGTGAGGTATCTTTCCACATCTGACTCGGAGAGCTTTCTGAAGATTTTGGTATCAGCAGGGATGACGGCGACCTTCACGATCTTTGCTGTAACGTTCTCATCTGAGGCCGCCTTTACAGCTTGAACTGAGAGGGATATAGCCTCGTCAAGAGTGAACTCTGGATTATATTCGTCCTCCAGCAGCTTGTTGCCCACTTTGTTTTTACGTCCGACTGCAACCGCCTTGTACCCCCGATATGATCCGCTAGGGTTAACCATGAAGACCCGGCTCCCAGTTGTATCTATCCCAGCGAGGATCATGCTAACTCCGTAAGGACGCACGCCTGCGTGCTGTGTGTAAACCTGAGCTTGGTCCCCGATCCTCTTGGCGAGGCTCTCAAGATCCACCGGCTCATCATATAATAGCCGATTATTTTGGCAGTATACCCTAGACTGTTCGATGAGGACTCTTGCATCAGAGATCAGGCCTGCTACGGCTGTTCCCACGTGATCATCGAGCTGGAAGATCTTCATGAAGAATCGTGGATCTTCTAGCCTGCTCTCCGGTGTCTCGTTAGCTGCTAGAGCCACGCCTTCGGGAGAGGATACACCTACTATAGGTGCGCCCTGGTTTACTAATTCCAAGGCATATTCTACTTGGTAGAGGCGCCCTTCGGGTGAAAATATGGTTATTGCGCGGTCGTAGGCTCGCGGCATGAACAAATCTGAGTTCTCCTGTCTCCTATCAGTAATGTTTCGAGTTGTTACCTCATTATGGCTATTTAAATGTTAACAAGTCCCGGACTGCACTCGCGCACGCATGTTTCCTTGGTTGTTTCCAATTAGTCGAGATTTGTCAGTGTGAATTCATCTAATTAATGAGGGTCATTTAACTATTATTCCTCACAGTAGTCAAGGAAAAATAATCTTGAAAACCTCCAAATCCGGTTTCAAAACCCTTAAATTAGTTAACGCCGTTAATAGTTCACCACTCCTTTGAATGGTGATGTGTAAAATATGATAGATACTAGCACGGATCAAGGGCGGGAAATAGGGTTCATCTCCCAGTCAGAAGAGAAAAAAAAGCTCCTCATCGTATGCTCCAAAGGGACACTGGACATGGCCTTTCCACCGTTTATGATGGCGACATCAGCTGCAGCCTTAGACTGGGAGGTCCACCTATACTTCACGTTCTGGGGTATGGATATCGTCACGAATGCTAAGAGCCTGAAAATATCCCCTCTAGGGAACCCATCGATGGGAATACCCAACATCCTGAGCGTCATCCCTGGAATGACTACGATGGCAACCTACATGATGAAGAAAAAGATGAAGGAGACTGGTATGCCCAGCATAGATCATCTCATAAAGATGGCCAAACAAGCCGGGGTAAAATTCCACGCTTGCTCCCCCACGATGGAACTTTCAGGGATCACCAAGGATGACCTTATCCCTGAGTGCAATGATATTATAGGAGCCACTACATTCATCGACATGGCCGGAGAGGCTGATGTCACACTCTTTATCTAGCATATAACATCCATTCTCTATTTCATAAGGCAATCCATTATTATTAATAAATCCACAGCTAGAATTTGGACAAGGATGATCTGAGTTGGGTATTGGCTCGGCAGGCTCAGCCAAAGTACCTACAAACTCTTCTTATTCACCATTTTTTTAGAGAAATAACCACACCTTATGGGTTTTATCGAATTAACCCAAGATCCATGAGGAGTTCTATTGGCCTGCTTCATCCTCCGAGCACCCATCAACGCATTCCATTCAACAGCACGTGACATGCCTAATAATGCTCTCGCCTTTTTTAGGAATAGTAAAGTCTTTGAGATACTCCCGTAGTGGAAAAACGAAAGGTACGCGGTCATAACGAATTATCCTGAGCGGAACGTCTTAGAGAGCGGGTGGTATGTTAAAGAGAGGAAGCTCATGAGGAAGGCGGCAATGGTTGTAGCGAGGAACGGCAAGGGGGGGAATCATCCTCATAGGATTAAGACCCCATCACCGAGCCCAAACCTATGGCTCTTACAAGATCGTAGTCATTAGTCTGCTGAGAAAAGTTACCCGCCTCTTTTTCCCCATTTGGTTTTGATGTCCTATTTTCTCATGTTTCACACGTGAACGATTCTTTGGAGCAGTTAAACCACTCACTGGGATTTCAATTATTGAGAAAGCTGATTCTGATTTCCTTAATGTTGGGACCTACAGCCCCATTGTTTCTGGTCCTAGACTGTGGGAAAAAGTCATAAGTATAATTATAATATTGGGGACTCGAAAGCAATAATGTTGGCGGGGCTAACGGTCTATTGGTCGCCCTACACAAAAAGGATTTTTGAGTTTAGACCCCATCTTCATCGAGTTCTATAATGGTTATTCCCTGGTCGGTTAAGGAAATGGACATCCATTCATTTTTGTAGAACCCAGTGTGGAGTTGGACTAGTCCCCTAGTCTCGAGTTCAGTGCATGCCTTCTTAATCTGTCTCGGCTTATAGTTCACAGATTTAAACAATATTTTTCGAGAGACATTCCCTGTGTCATAGGGGTCTTGGAGTGTATTGTCCAATAACAGCTGGAGTATGTCAAGGTGTATTTTTTTGAGGGTCATTTCAGTTAGAAATTCGAGGAGTGGGGTTTATCTCTTTCTAACAGCTCTGCTGTCTTTTGAAAAAACTGCTTCTATAGAAAAAACCATGAAACAAGGTAATTTAAAGAGACTTTGAAAAACATAAAAGCCTTGAAAAGAAGGATAATTAAAGGGTTGTAAGCGCGCTCCTGACGGAGATGTCGATTAGGATATAAAAGAGTAAAAGCGGAACCTTATATCAGGTGAGCTGCGTAACCCATTTCAACGTCTCTGGCTTACAGCGTGACGGATCATGGATCGGAGTGCTCTTAACGCCTCCAGAAAGGGCCCCTCGAAGACAAGGGAAAGCCCGTCAGCCCTCTTGACATAAGGAGTCATCTCTGCGGCGTCAGCCATTCCAGTATGTTGGAACTCCACTTCTATTTTAGTTGGCTCGATTACCTTGAAGGGTTTGAACTCACTGAGTCGCTCCACAGCTCGGAATGCCCCTTCCTCTAGCATAGGCAGGGTAATTCTAGAGGGGAGTAGGATCGCCGACTGCCTTCCAAGCCCCTTTTTTACAGAGACTGCCTCTATGTCCCCGAAAAGTTCTTGGGCCTCGGCCACCGCTTGATCGCAACCACTTACAAATGCAATAGGCACATTATAGTAGCCCGCCACTGCTGCCTTCATTCCCATCTCCCCCATGGGGCGGCCGTTGACCCTGAGCTCGTTGATTGGTGGCAAAAATGTGTGCTCTATAACCCCTCTGCGGACTCCTCTCATTGGGTGCTGTCCCACGATGAAGAATGCGTCGCTCCTTTCGTAGACCTCCGCCATCACTGATATGGGTCTGCTTGCAGAACGACCATCCATGTACCTGACCTCATCGATAAACTCATCGAAGATCATGTTGTGACCCCAGCTCGCGTGGCCGGCCTCCACGTAAACCTCATTGGCTCCCGCCCTCACTGCCCCCTTTGATACTGCATTAACGTCAGCAGTCATGAGCCTCCGGGCTTCCTGGTAGTACTGCTCAGTCCTGCTGGTCTGTAGGGGCTCTAAGACAACACCAGTAATGCCCTCCAAATCCGGCTTGATGTATACTCTCATCTAGATTACCTTTGATTCTCACATGAGTCGTCCAATCTAAAACGTTTAGGGGCCAAAGGGCCGGTTTGCTCTAAGAAATACTGTATAATATCCCCTACGCGCATAAGTTAATCCACTAAGCATAAATGAATCATTGATTAAACAATTGGACATCTCACTAAGGAGTATTTAGAACATGAGCGGCGAGGAGATCAAAAAAGTGGCGTTAAGACACGCCGTTCATAATGCTGTGACCCACGAGGGAAAAGCCCAATCCGGGCCCGTGGTTGGAAGAATTATGGCAGGGTTTATAGAGAGACGGGGAAAAGCTAAGGAGGTTAACGACATCGTAAGCCGAATAGTATCTGAGGTGAACTCGTGGTCCCGGGAAAAACAGGTCACGGTTCTAAAGGAGAAATGGCCGGAGCTTCTTGAGAGAAAAAAAAATATTGAGAAGGTTAAAACCTTACCGCCTCTCCAGAACGTCAAGAGATTCGAGATTGTTAGGACGCGATTTGCACCAAACCCAGACGGAGCTCTTCACCTAGGTAGCGCTGAACCAATCATATTCTGTGACGAATACGCGAAGAGGTACAAAGGAAAGTTCATCTTGAGATTTGAGGATACAAGCCCCGATGTGAAAACCCCTCTAAATGAGATTTATAAATGGATAGAGATGGATCTCGAATGGCTAGGGGTCAAGGTTGATGAAAAGTATGTGCAATCTGACAGAATTAATATCTATTACAAGTATGCTGTCAGGCTCCTTGAGAGGTGTTCTGCATATATCTGCACTTGTACCTCCTCAGCGTTCAAGGAGATTTATATGGCAAAAAAAGCTTGTCCCTGCAGATCAAACTCGATCGAAGTAAACCTCAAGCGTTGGATGAAGATGAAGGACGGGACATATGCAAAAGGAGACGCCGTAGTTCGCATTAAGACCGATCTGGAACACCCAAATCCTGCGGTCAGGGACTGGCCTGCCCTCAGGATTGCTGAGAGTGCCCACCCACGACAAGGAAATAAGTTTAGGGTTTGGCCTTTGTACAATTTCAGTTGCGCCATTGACGACCACGAGATGAAAGTTTCCCATATCATCAGGGGAAAAGAGCACGAGGTCAACACCACTAGACAGCGATATCTATCAGATCATCTTGGCTGGGAGTTTCCAGAAATCATTAACATAGGTCGCTTGGGACTAGAGGTTGGCGTCCTCAGCAAATCTAAGATAAGGAGCGGCATAGAGGACGGAAGCTTTACGGGATGGGACGACCCTCGCGTTGGAACTCTGAGGTCCCTTAAAAGAAGGGGACTACAGCCCGAGGCTATCAGGGAAGTAATGATCCAGATCGGCCCAAAACCCATTAACTCAACCTTGAGCTGGGACCACCTCGCATCAGTAAATCGAAAGCTTGTTGATCCAAGAGCGCGAAGGTTTACTTTCGTTAGAGATCCCGTTAACCTCAAAGTAACAGGCATACCAGATGAGCATAAAGTGAGGCTTCCTAGCCACCCTGATCATCCAGAATGGGGAAGCCGAGATTACTTGGTAAAGCCAGAAAAAGGTGAATCCATATTTATAATCTCTAATAAAGACGCGAAAATGATGCGGAGCGACGTATTCGCCCGTTTAATGGGGCTTTTCAACATCGAGACCACACATTTTGGCTCTGACAAGATCCAAGCACGCTTTCACTCCAAGAGTCACCAAGAGGCTAGGAAATTTGATTTTCCATTTGTGCACTGGCTCCCATTAGGAGTTGGAATAAAAGCACAGGTCGTGATGCCCGACGCATCAACTGCACAAGGGTTAGCTGAGACAGGTTGTAGCAATCTTGAGGTGGATTCGATGATTCAATTCGAGAGGTACGGCTTCGTCCGGGTAGACAGCAAGTCTCCGTTTGTCGCGTATTATGCGCATAGATAAGAACTGACGATACTTTAACGCGCGGGATAAGCAAAAGAGGAATCTTTTTCTTGAATTACGGTTATATCTTTGAGTCGCGCGAATTTAATCATGAACTCGATAGGCGCGCGCAAACATAGGGAGTTTTTTTGATCTTGGTCAAATAGAGTTACCAAAATATCAGAGTTGAGATATTAGTTTAAAAAAGGAAGAATGATGAAAATCATGCCATTTTTCTTCCTGATTAACAAAAACTCAGATAACCTCGGATTGTGAAGAACTCCGTTATTGAATGTCACAACTAAATGTACATATGTTGTGGAGAGCCATTTCATAGGTATGGCGTCTCCATTGCAGGAAAACATTATTTCTTATGGCGATATGTTTTGCACGAGTGATTAAATAGAATCCCCAGACATGCGCAAATTATCGCGTTATATGGCGAGGAGAATTATCACAAAATACCCGGTTAATCTCTAAATTTAGATGGGTTCTCCCTTTTCCTTGTACACCTATATATTCTAAGAGTCACAAGGTAAATCCGCCTCCCATATATGTTGCCAAGAAAACAATGTTTGAAAATAACGTCCTACTGGAGCATCCACGGTTTACTGGAGGAGAAAAGTATGACATTCATTTTAGGTGAAAAAACTTCACCAATAACAATGTTTAAGAATAGAGGTCTAGTAAAGACGTATCAATACTGGAAGGAAATGACATGTCTACAACGGATGTAGATCCTTCGAAGCCTTTCTACGTAAGGTTCGAAGTACCAAAAGAAGTAGCTGAAGCATCATATGAGATGCTAAAAATCGCTTTAGAATCAGGAAAAATTCGAAAGGGAACAAATGAGGCTACAAAGTCAATTGAGAGAGGAAGGGCACGATTAGTAATTTTAGCCGAAAATGTCGAGCCCCCCGAAATAGTTGCCCACATCCCAATGCTATGTGAGGAGCGAAAAGCGCCTTACATATATGTTCCTGAGAAGCAAAGACTAGGTCTGTCCGCAGGATTATTGGTCGGCTCTGCTGCGGCTGCTATCGAGGACCCGGGGGAAGGCAGCGAACTTTTGGATGAGATCCTCAAAAATCTTAAGGAGATAGTTAAGTAGGGATGTCTCGCCAAACCGACGCCCTATTCCCCGCTACGGTGATCCAGATACTAGGTCGCACAGGTCTTACTGGAGAGGTTATGCAGGTTAGAGTTAGGGTGGAGGAAGGTAGGGATAAGGGGCGCATCATCACTCGGAATGTAAAAGGCCCCGTGAGGATAGATGATATATTACTCCTCAGGGACACGGAGCGGGAAGCCCGGAAGATTAGATAGGTGGACAAAATGCCCCAGGTTTATAAATGCTCATTTTGCGGCTACGACATTGCTCCAGGGACAGGTATCAACTTTGTACGGAGAGATGGCAGAGTCCTAAGATTCTGTTCGAGTAAGTGCAAAAGGAACACTTTAAAGCTTGGGCGTGATCCCCGGAAGTTAAAGTGGACAAAATCCTATATAAGTCGATAAAAACGCTTCCGTGTGACAGCTATTTACCATTATATTTCGATCTGAAAATCAATATATTTTTTTAAAGAGCGTTAAATCTTAACTACAGGTTAATATTCAGAGAATTAGTCTTCAAGATTCTTGGGAAAAATATGAATCTTAGAGAGAGGGTCCCGGAGAGGATTGTCAAGCTAATATTGAAAGCACTAGAGAAAAAGCCAAGATGGAGAGCATCTACTTTTTGGCCTGAAAGCTCAGCGGTTAGACTCATAAGAAATAGTTGAAAGGACTAGGAAAGGCATCATTTGCACGAGAGTAACCCAGTAAACCATCTAAGGCTCAGTTAATATTGGGGAAATCAAGACAATTGCAACTTTTACTCGAGCAGATACGGTCAAAAAGATAGTAAAGAGCAAACTCTAAGGAATTAGTGAGCCAGTTCAATTAGGAAGAAATCACTATTCAGAAAAGGGGATACGCCTTTAGATTTGAGGTCGGAAGGATACTTTTCACAAAAAAACGATTTATACATTAGGGCTCCCTTTTTAGATGGGAGCTTTATCATGAGTGGCGGCATGTGGGCAGAAAAGTATAGGCCCCAGACACTGTACGAAATAGTGAACCAACGGGATATTGTAAACAGGCTCAAAACCTTTGTTTCTGAGAAAAATATCCCTCATCTACTCTTGGTCGGACCGGCGGGGGTAGGGAAGACCACGAGCATTCTTGCTCTCGCACGGGACCTCTATGGTCCGGGTTACAAGAACTATGTCTTAGAGCTCAATGCGAGCGACGAGAGAGGAATAAACATAATTAGGGACAAGGTCAAGAATTACGCAAGGACCGCCGCCATGGTGAGCCCTGTCAGCTTCAAAATAATCATCATGGACGAAGCGGATCATCTCACCGGAGACGCACAACATGCCCTCCGGCGAACTATGGAAGTATACACGAAAACTGCCCGATTCTGCCTCATAGGGAACTACAGCGAAAATATTATAGACCCCATACAAAGCAGGTGTAGCGTTTTCAGATATGGACCACTAGACGAATCGGATATTAGAGACCGCCTCATGTTTATCGCCGAAAAAGAAAGCCTGCAAGTTGTAGATGAAGGGTTAGCAGCAATATTTCAAGCTAGTGAAGGCGACCTCAGGAAAGCCATAAACATGCTTCAGGCTGTTTCAGCTAACGGAGAACTCGTAGATGATATCTCTGTGTACAGCCTCCTTGGAAGACTAAGACCAGACCGTGTGCAGACCATGATTCAGCTTGCAATGGACGGAAAGTTCTTAGAGAGTCGTGAAGCGTTGAGAGAGATCCTCATCAATCAGGGGTTGGCTCCTGAAGACATTATTCGAATAACATATCGCGAAGTGATGAGGCATAAATCTCTAACTGAACAAATGAAGGTAAGATTAAGTGACATTATCGGTGAGGTAGATTTCCGGTTGACCCAAGGATCCAGACCTGAGATCCAGCTATCAACCCTCCTGGCACACCTCTCACTCGTCAGGGACGAGTCAAGGTGACCACCCCAAAGCCCTGGACTAGATTATATAGACCCAAAAAGAGGGAGGACTTTGTAGGTAACGAGAAGGCAGTTAATGAACTAGAGAAATGGATACGAAGCTGGCTGAGAAAGACTCCAAAGAAAAGAGCCGCCTTTATTTATGGTCCACCTGGTATAGGAAAGACGTCCGTCGCCCAAGTTTTGGCTATGGAGCACGACTTTAGGTTAGTGGAGATCAACGCGAGTGACACCAGAAACAAAGGAAGCATAACAGAGACCCTCGGAAAGGCAGTAAAACAGAATGTGACGCTTTTTGGGCAGAAGAGGATGGTCATTTTGGATGAGATGGATGGGCTCAGTGGTCAGCAAGACAGGGGCGGAGTCTCTGCGGTCTCCAAGATCATTGAACAGACTACAAGTCCGATGATCCTAATAGCGAATACTATTGAGGAAAATATGCAGGTCCGGTTTAGGTCCATACTCAAGAAGGCGAAGAGCATAGAATTTAAACCCGTCAGCTCTGCTCAAATAGTATTAAAACTTGAATATATTTCAGAGGATCAAGGTATACGGGTGCATCCAGAGGTCCTCATGGAAATAGCCATGAATAGTAAAGGAGATCTCCGATCCGCTACAAACGACCTTGAAGCAATAGCAAGCGGAAAGAAGACTATCACTAAAGAGGACTTGGATGTTATGGGGCACCGTGACAGACAGGACTACACTCCAAACATTCTCAATAAGATATTTACATCATTTGACTTTCGCAAAGCACGAAGAACGATAAATCAGAGCATGATCAAATACGATGATCTTTATGAATGGATTTATGAAAATGTACCAATCGTTTTGGATAACCCATATGAGCGATTAACGGCACTGCAAGCTTTGTCACGCGCGGACATTTACCAGAAACGAGCCAGGAAAACTGATTATAGACTACTCAAGTACTTTTTTGACCTCATGACTGGAGGCATCACATTTGCAAGAAAAAACAGCAAAGGTGAGGGATACAAAGATCAACTTGATGTTGCAATTATGGGTGCTGGTTTAAATCCAAGTATTATAAAAACGACTAACGTCCCTGAGGGGATCATGCTCAAGCCAAACCGCTGGCTAGGTAAGGAAATATGGACAAAACTTAACACTAACTTTCGTGAACTGGGCGCCAGCTGGATTTACAGCAAGAACATTTGGATGCTACCATATTATCGGGAACCACAAGCTAAGTGGCGTTTTATTAGAACATACCAATCTAGGAGGCGGATGATTAGCGTCACGAAGCGACTATCTGTTAAGACCCATTCATCGTTAAGCAAAGTGCGAAATGAGATACTGCCCCTCCTCAGTTATATGATCAGAATCAATGAGGCGATGTACAAAGATCTTTCCACCTGGATACTTAAATCCCCGAATGATAAGCTCAAGAATCTGAAACACATGTCCTTTAAAAAGAAGGCAAAGGATTTCGTGAGCCTTGAAAACTATTCAAAATATAAGCAACGTGAGATGAAAAAGATGAGAAACAATATAACAAAGGAGACAGAGACCGATATAAAAAATATCAAGAGATGGCTTTCTAATGAGAAAAAAAACGCTAAATGGAAAAAGTGAATTAAGTTGAATACTATGCGTCTCTAAAAATAGCTCTCCAAGGTTTAACTCAAGGATTGACTAAACAAGAATGTTTTATTTTTAGCCTTCCTTGTTTCTACTGAGGCTAAAATAGAGTTCGTCGTATTCCTCCTTGACCTCAGTTAGCTTCCCATGGAGTAGAGTCACGAGGTCAGCTATCTCTCCATTGGAATCCCGAGCGTTTTTCACCAGATTTCCTAGACGAATCATCTTTGTGGGAGTTATAGGAGGCCGGTTAGTCTGTTGGTTCGCTCTCAGCTCCAAGATAGTCTGGATTATCTCAGAGGGATCATCTAGAATAGATCTGCAGAGGGAAGTGAACTCTGCAATCTCTTCAAGAGCTTTCCTCAGTTCGTTGATTGATGCCTTTGCGCTCCCTTCCTCGCTGCCATTTTGGAGGAGAGATTCCTTGAAAAGATCAAGACGCTCGAAAATACTTGTTACTCTTCGCTGGATCGAAGGGACTTTTTCGGGCTTTAGGATTGAGAGGTATTCCCAGAGTTCTTTAACGAGCTCCCTGACGACCTTGATCCTTCCTCCAGTCTTTTTCCATAATTTTTTTTGGGGGATTCGATCAACCACAGTTCCTGTTGTTATATCAATGGCTAACCCCCGGACAACCGAATCGAGTTCGTTAATCCTTCCTTCGAAGCGATCTAACATCTCTAACCCCATTTAATTCTGATTGCCTTCCTCGTTTATAGAACTTTTCAGATATCCACGAAAAAGATTTTTCAAAAGATTTCAGAGCATATACTCGATTCCATCAAGGTCGCCACCATTTAAAGCTCAGAAATCTTACTACTCTAGCATCTACCATAGCGATAATAAACGTTTTCCGGACACTGGTTGCAAGCCTGCCTGCCTCTACAATCTCGGCTGCTGTAAGACATTCCTCTTCTCGCTTTACCTTGATCATGTACGGAGCATGATCAATTCCTGGGCCCTTCTCGTACACCGCAAAATCACATCCGTACTTGATCCCAGGGGTGACAATGAACCCCTTATCTCTCAAAACTTTGTAAACCTGATATCTCTCTTTAAATCCATCAAGCATCCCAGATGCGGACTTTATGAGTTCATCTAAACCTACTTCGTTTTCCCTATCTCCTCGATATACGCAGATCATCATCCTTTCAAGGAGATAGATTCCTTCTATTGGATCAAGAATAAGAGGTGCATTAAAGTCTCCCTTAGGTTTAGGTATACCCAATGGTTTACCATAAAAATTGTGGGCGTAAAGACTCCGGCTCTCTTGTGGAGACCATACCACCAAGCGACCATCCATGAGGGCCTCTACGCTGGCGAGTAGGTTATTTTTGATATTCATTTCAGAGGGCGAGGATTCTGATGAGGTCGGCCTCCTCGACAGCAGCATCGATCATCTCTTCGAGCTTCATAGAAACGTCTCGGAGAGTAAATATAAGGGGTAGTTCTTCCTGACTGGTTATAATCGAGAGATCAAGGATTCTATAGAGCACATCTACCTTTCGTTCTAGTTCGTCTAATTCGCTGGTTAGAATGAGGGAACGCTCAGAGTTGAACCCAAGGCTAATGAGACTTTCCCTGAGCTTGATAAGAGCATCGAAGGCGGCGTCAGCTAGGTCTAAGAGATTAACACCGATCTGGGAAGGGATCTTCCAGTTATTCTCCCCTATTGCCCCAATGCGAACCCCCACTGACTCTGCGTGATCAATAACCTCGGACTGTTTGACAACTAGGCGATAAAAATCCTCTCGGTTAAACAAGAGAGTCCTTGAGGAGCGGAGCTCCTTTATGATGGCCAGTTTAATAGTTATTGCCTCAGATCGTATCTTCTGAACCCCATCAACGCTCTCTTTTATGCCTCCATACTTATGTTTCACTAGGCCATCTATCATCACGAGGACCCGGCGATAGATTTCAACGACAAGTCTAGCGTGATCCTGACAGATCATAAGGATGTTACGGAGCGCTCTATCTTCACTTTCTACGGGGAAAACCAAATATTGTACACCTGTAATATATTAACTAGTTCTCATCCAGATTATTAAGCGTTCGAGGTAACTTTCCATATTTTCTAGAACAAAGAGAATATACAGGGTTGATCAGATTTTTAATTTACGGTAAATCCTACTTTTTTTTGCTGCTTGTCCACCAATCAAGATAATCACTGTGGCGTTTGCGTCTTTTGTCTTCGTCATCTTCAGGCCTCTCAAAGCGCTTATCCATAGCTTCAGAAAACTCAGATTCTGTGAACATTGTACCGCAGCTCTTGCAACTGTGCATCCTCTGCTTCCGGTCCCAGATAAGTTCACCACCGCAGTCAGTACAATATGATGGCATCTTTATTCGAATAGATGCCACAGGGGGAGGATAAAAATATTAGTGTTTAAATTCATGCTCACACGGGCTCAGGGGGAGGAGCCTCGATGAATCCCTGTTTCATGAGGAGCTCAACGATCTTATGGGTTCTCCCAATAATATAATCAGCGTGCTCATAGAGTTCCTGCCTGCTTAACTTTCTCTTTGCAAGTCCCTGTTTGATGGCTGTAAGACCTGTCTCTACTGCCTGGCGGGGGTAGATTTCCCACTCACTCATAGTAGGGAGGATATACTCTTCATTGATCCCTTTGTCCTCGGCATATTTGGCTAGCTCAATAGCTGAAGCAATGCACATCTCGTCTGAGATGGTTTTTGCCCTAACGTCAAGAGCACCTCTAAATATTGCGGGAAAAACGAGGCTGTTATTCACTTGGTTAGGGAAGTCGCTACGCCCCGTTGCAACGACTTTAGCACCTGATTCCTTAGCCTCCCAAGGCCAGATCTCTGGAATAGGGTTAGCACAGGCAAAAACGATAGCGTCGTCGGCCATCAATGCTACTTCATTAGGCTTGATGACTCCTGGACCAGGCCTAGAAGCGGCTATGACGATATCACTTCCCTTCATTGCTTCCGTTTTATCTCCCTCGATCCCGTCAGGGTTCGTTTTGAGCGTCATGGGCCATTTATACGTACCTTTGAGATCTCCTCTGTTATGGTGGAGCGTTCCTCGGCTATCCACAATGATTACATTTTTAGGGTTGACTCCTGCGGACTCTAGGATATAGAAGGACCTAGTATTAGCAGCTCCACTGCCGACGATGGTAAACTTGGCATTGCTCATCTTTTTTCCAACGACTTTCAAGGCATTGATTACCCCTGCCAGGACGACGGCGGCGGTTCCCTGCTGGTCGTCATGCCAAACAGGGATGGGCATCTCGTTCCTGAGAGTATCCAGAATGTCGAAACACTTAGGCTTTGAAAAGTCCTCAAGGTTTATCCCGCCGAAGGTGGGTTCCAGCCACTTAACGGCCTGGATGATCTCCTGTGGGTCCTTTGTGGCGAGACAGATGGGAAAAGCATCAACTCCCCCAAGATATTTGAAGATGAGGGCCTTGCCCTCCATGACAGGCATCCCTGCATGAGCCCCAATATCTCCGAGTCCGAGTACCCGTGTCCCGTCAGAAACCACTCCAACGTAGTTCCATTTGCTTGTCTGCTCGAAGGCCTGCCCTAAATCTTTCTCAATATCCCTACATGACTGAGCGACCCCCGGGGTGTACCAGATAGAAAAGTCTTGGAGGCTCCGGATAGCACACTTCGGCATAACCTCAACCTTTCCCCTGTAGAATGCATGGTAGGGCGGGGCGATCTTACTCCACTTGGAGGCTTTTGTAATGAGATCTTCCTTTGTGACTTCCATTTTAGTATCCCTCCAGATCAAAGATAAATGTATATAAAAGAACTATGAACTGGCGCTCGAAACGAGACCTTCTTTCAGGTTTTTCCGGACCTCATTTTATCGGAGGCTCTCAACCTCAACTATCTTGCGGAATATCTGGAAGATTCGCTTCAATTTCCTATAAGTATAAATATAGCTTAGCTGAGTCATGATGATGCAGTTAACATCGCGCGTGATTTAGTGCTCCAACTTGCCTGGCATATACCTAAGAGGTAAATTGCTGCAATATTTTAATTATTACTATAACACAAAAATGCCTAGGGTCTCCTATTAGAACTTTTAATTAATTTAATCCGAGTATTGAAAAGTGTTCAAGAGATGGAGTATCACCTCAAGACGCCGGTGAGAGAGGACGAGATCAGGAAGCTCAGAATAGGAGATCTCATTTATGTAACGGGAACAATCATCACGGCAAGGGACGAGGCACATCTTAAGTCTCTAGAGCTCAACGAAAAAGGAGAAAGATTGCCTGTCAATTTCGAAGGGATCGGCATTTTCCATTGCGGCCCCATAATGAAGAAGGTAGCGGGGGAATGGACCGTTATCGCGGCAGGCCCCACTACATCTGCTAGAATGGAGATCTTCCAAGACAATTTCATCGAAGCGTTTCGCCCTGCTATCATCATAGGGAAAGGAGGCATGGGAGATCGAACATCTAAGGCATGTCAAGAGCATGGATGTGTGTACGGCGCTTTCACTGGAGGAGCAGCCCTTTTAGCAGTTAGAGGGATCAAGAAAGTGAGGGATGTTTTCTGGCTCGACGAGTTAGGTATGCCAGAGTGCTTATGGGTCTACGACGTTGATAATTTTGGTCCAATGATAGTAACAATTGATAGCCACGGGAGGAACGTGACTAAAGAGATCAATGCCAAAGTAACTAAAAGAATGAAAAAGATTTTAGCTGAGATGAAGGAATGAGTTTAGCTCTAGAAAAGATCGTTGAGGATACTACTGTCGAGCTGCTAAGAATTGCGGCTACCGAATTCCCAGTTGAGTACATCAGGGCTATTAAGGAAGGTCTGGAGGATTTGGTTGGGTCTGTGGGAAGGGCCCAGATAATGAACATCCTTGATAATATCACTCTGGCCCAGGATAGATCCAAGCCGATGTGTCAAGACACGGGCATAATAGCTTTTCTAATCAATGTGGGGGATGGATTCCCCATCAGGTCTAAGGTAAAAGAGATGCTGATAAAAGCGACTCGTAGATCAACGGAGATAGTCCCCCTCCGACCTAACGCTGTAGACATATTCAAAGGAAACACAGGGGATAACGTCGGGCTCAATGGGCACGTGCCCATCATCTATATCGACCTCGTACCTGGAGAAGACTTAGAGATCATTGTGATGCCTAAAGGCGGAGGAAGCACCAATGTAGCCGCTTATAGAATGCTCAAGCCTAGTCAGGGATGGAGAGGGATCAAGCAGTTCGTTATAGAAGCCCTTGCAGAAGCAGGGTCCCTAGCCTGCCCTCCCTACTTTGTCGGTGTAGGAATCGGGGGAGGAGAGGACCTCTGCATGACCCTAGCGAAAAAAGCTTTGCTGAAGCCTTTCAAATCGAGAAATGAGAACCCCGATGTTTCAGCAATAGAATATGAGCTCCTCGAAAAAGTCAACCAGTTAGGAATAGGGGTCATGGGACTGGGTGAAGGACCGACGGCCCTCGACCTCCACATCGAGATAGCTGCAAGACATCCTGCCTCTCTCCCTGTTGGATTGGTTATAAGTTGCTGGGCGCTTAGACACTCAAGAGCCTTGATTTCGGCTCAAGGTAAGGTCCATATAGATAAGATCGCATAAGGACAGCAAAAGGGGGCTATTATACTCGGAAAGAGTAAAAACATATACAACTCCCATCTAAGATTGATAGTCATGAGTGATCTCAAGGGAGGCCTTAAGGAAAATTATTCGAATCGCGTGCGTGAAAAGTGCAATGAATATAATAGATGTCAGGCTACAAGGCAACCCAGAGGGTCTGATGCTGAGCACCCTCTGGGGCGGTCGCGCCTTTTGCTGCGTCCCAGACACTCTAAAGGCAACATCTACGGGGGCTAAATAGGGGAGATAATGATACAGGAAATACCCCACTTACTCAGGCGACGAAAAGGATTTGAATCTATGCGGATACTGATGTAGATTTGAGCGCCCCATTGGAACTAAAGAAACTTTACCAGCACCAGGGGTACCGCTTGGTGGGAAACCACAGTGCTGTTAAAATATGCCATTGGGCAAAAAAGAGCCTCAGAACCGGGGGTCGGGAACATTGTTACAAGCAAAGGTTCTATGGTGTACCCAGCCATAGGTGTCTTCAGATGACCCCTAGCCTTGGCCGGTGCACACAGAGCTGCCTATTTTGCTGGAGGGCCACCCCAGAAACCATAGGCGCAATATGGGATCAATCCAGATTCCCCGCTGCTGAGTCTGGCGACCCTGAAACAATTGTGGAAGGGTGTCTTGAGGCCCATAGAAAGGCTATCAGTGGATTCGGGGGAAATCCAAAAGTTACAAGTGAAATGTGGAGGCAGGCCAATGAGCCATACCATGCAGCAATAAGCCTTGAGGGTGAACCTACACTCTATCCCAGGCTAGGGGAGCTTATCGAGGCATTCTACGATAATGGTTTCAAGTCAGTATTCATCGTGACCAACGGTCTTGACCCTAATGCAATTTCAAAGCTTTCAACAGAGCCGACCCAACTTTATGTCAGCGTTTGCGCTCCCGATGAGGAGACTTATAATCGGACCTGTAGACCGTTGATATCGGATGGATGGAAAAGGCTCAACGAAACTTTAGAACTCCTCAGGAGCTTTAGTTGCCCTACTGTAATCCGGCACACCCTTATTCCCAAGCTCAATATGCATAACCCCGTTGGCTACGCGAAGATAGCAAAAGTCTCTTACCCCACCTATATCGAGACAAAGGCAGCAATGTCAGTAGGCTACGCCAGGAAACGCTTTGGATATAACGAGATGGCGTGGCACAAAGACATCCGATCTTTCGCTAAAAAACTATCAAAAGAGTCCGGCTACAATATAATAGATGAGCAACCCTTGAGCTCTATTGTTCTGCTCAGCAGGCTCGAAAACGCGATTCAGTTTTTCTAGAAGAATCTAAGGACCGTCATTACGACCCCAAGAATCATGAAGATCCCCCCAACTATTTTTGAGAGTTTTCTTTCGCTAACATAATTCACGAACTTGGCTCCAGACAAACCCCCAATTACTGTTCCCGCCGCCACAATTAGACTGGCGGTGACATCTACGTTTCCTCTCATCATGTAGCCCGTTGTCGAGGAGGCTGCAGTGATAGCCATAATTACGGTAGATGTACCTATGGCGCTGTGGATGGGATAGTCTAGGACGAACATTAGTACAAGCATAATGAGTACCCCTCCCCCCGCCCCGAAAATGCCACTATTGAGCCCGATCAGCAGTCCCAGAAAGATGCATAATACTATTTGCCACGTCCGGGTCTTGAATCTGATGTATTTATAGAAACGGTCAGCTATCTTAGTCCTATCAAGACCCTTTTTCCAGATAGTGGCCCCAGCCCCAATCATCCAAACCCCGTAGCCAATTGCCAAAAATGTCCCGGGGATTTCAACGGTTATGCCAGCCCCAAACTGAGCCCCGGCAATAGCGCCAAGAGCTATCCAGAGCCCCTCTCGCAGGTCCACATTCCCGTTTCTCCAATATGCGTAACCGACTGCCATAGAAGCAATAACGTCTACTAGAAGGCTCACGCCGATTGCTTTATGCATTGGATAATTGAGGACGATTGTGATGCCAGGTACGATTACCATTACTGCGCTAGCCCCGATAAGGCTCATCACAAGGCCACTTGCAAGACCTAATCCTCCAAGGTAGAGCACAAAGAAAGACCAGTTCATTTCTTGAACAGTGTTTAAAGTCTTTGAAATATTTTTCTACGGGTTGTTTTCACTAGATACACAATATTTTTCAAGCAAGTAGATAAGAACATAGAGTCCTATCGTCTTTTGACTCGGCAGAGATGGCATTTTTCATAGAGATATGCCTTTTAATGGCTCACATGTATTGAGTGTAAAGTTCAGGGAACTCTAAGAGCCGGGAATTAAGGTGAACGCTAAATGATTCTACACTTAGGAATCAGAACTACCGACCCCATCAAAGTAGCGTATAAAGTGCTAAGGCCATGGGAATCTGAAGGGCCAGCTATTTCTCAGCTCTTGAGTCTCCTCATCGGACAGCACTCTATCGACGTAGACAAATATATCCATTCAATGGTAGTCCAATACGATCCTACAAAAGACACAAACACTCGGAGGGAGTTGATGGTCCCAATCAATGGTTCGGTGGTGGGGCTTGAAACTAAGGTCTTCCCCTCGATCCGCGGGGCTTTTCTTGTCTATAAGGACACGGATACTTCTCAAGAGGAATGTTACAAAATCCTGCGGAAATATATCGAGAATCAAGGACACGAAACATCAAACGAATTCCATAGCATTGAGATCATGTATATCCCTGAGGATTTAGATGCTCAAGATTTCACCATCGAGATTATAATCCCCCTAGCTGGTTGAGAAACATTTTAACGGTCATGCACATGTTTGATGGTAAGCGGCCGTGGTCAAGTCTGGCATGATTTTGGCCTTCCAAGCCAACGTCCCGGGTTCAAATCCCGGCGGCCGCACCAATTTACTAGTAATCCTTAAAATGGAAAAGATGTCAGTTTTAAACGAGATTCATAGGAAAAATGGAGTCTAGAGATCATCTATGATCTCTTTTATCTTTTAGGTAACCATGTTCAATCCCTCGGAAACTGGAGGTCTCCTTATTCGTGCAGAAGTCTTTGATATTCTTTTTTATTAATGGTCATAATGTCCAAGGCGAAACACTCGAAGAACGTCTATATAGGCAGCAGCTTTCGGAAATCCTCTGGAAGTCTTGAGATTTACATAGTTATAATCAGATGAGCCTGGTTACTGAGGGTTCAACTAATATTCTAATTAAACGAATGGTATCAAGATCTGATTTGAAGCGACAGGTTGTTCTGACTGTGTCAGAGTCCAAGAGACTAATCGCCATGGGCGTTGCTGCAATGCCTGAGGTGAGACGGGCTATGAAGGAAGGGATGGTGGTGGTAGCGACAGGGACCACGAACGCCTATGTTCTTGAGGAGCTCTGGGGAAAACGGTTCGATAAGAGGAGGTATCGGAGCGGTATCACGACGCCGAAGCAACCAGAAAGGCATCCTGAGGCCCATGATGAAAGGATTCCCGACGTAGTGTTCAGAAAAGGGAAGGTGGCCCCGGAGCTAGATAGGTTCAGCGCCGTGGGGGAAATGGGGCAGGGGGACGTCTACCTCAAAGGAGCTAATGCTCTGGATTATCTGAGAAGTAAAGCGGGGGTACTAATTGCGAGCCCCACAGGGGGCACTGTGGGATCAGTCATAGGAAGCGTCATAGGGAAGAAGATCCATCTCGTCATCCCGATTGGGCTAGAAAAGCAGGTCTACGAGAATATAGATAATCTGCACCGGCTCGCCGCCCAAGAAGATTCCAAGGGAATGACCCTCTGGCCCCTCATGGGGACGATTATCACTGAAATAGAGGCGCTCCGGCTCCTGACCGGGGTGGATGCGCATCTATATGCTGCCGGGGGGATAGCAGGAGCCGAGGGCTCGGTCCGGCTCATCCTAGATGGGATAGAGCAGAAGGTTAAGACGGCCTTAGAGTTAGTGGAATCCATTAAAGGAGAACCCCGTTATCTTCTTTAGCAAGATGGCTCGCGTGCGATGGAGCCTTGGTGTCAGGTAATGCTTTAATCCGGTTCAGGAGATTGATATGATTACCAGCGGGGGTTCCCGAGTGGCCAAAGGGGTCAGGCTTAGGACCTGATGGACTAGTCCTCCGTGGGTTCGAATCCCACCCCCCGCACTTTTGGATAAACCCTCCTACCTTCGTTTCCGGAAGTCTCTCAATGGTGAAAAGCCGTGGCCCCTTTGAAGCAGTATTTCAGCAGTTAGTCCGTCGCTAGACGAGGTCGCAAGCCTCGGGGGGCATCCAGTGGGCGTCCTGCCCTTCCCACTTTACGTTGCACCCGATGGGGTTAGTGAGGGGGACGCTCACCGGCTTCCCCGAGGTGTGCTCCTCGAGGGCCCTGTCCAGGTCGAACACCGTCGATTTCGAGGACTCTCGGGGGTTGTCGATGGCGCGTCCCGTGTAGACCAGCTTGCGCTCCCTGTCGAAGACGTAAAAGTGTGGCGTCCTCAGGGCGCCGTATTCCTTGGCGACCTCCTGGGATTTGTCCCTGAGGTAGAGCCAGGGGAACCCGTGCTCCTTCATGCGTTCCACCATCTGGGGGAATCCGTCCCCGGGCACGGTCTTGATGCTGTTGGAGTTAATCCCCACGAACCTGACGCCCTTGAGCGAGAACTTCTCCACTGTCCCCCGGGTCGCCTCGTCTGATCCGATGACGTAGGGGCAGTGGTTACATGTGAAGAAGACCACGAGGGTCTCATCGTCGAGGTCGCCGAGGCTGTAGGTGTTGCCGTCGGTGGCGGGGAGCTCGAAGTCCGGTGCTTTTTCTCCTATATGGAGTGTGAATGACATGGTTCATCCTAACGGCGGGGCTTATTTAAATGGGGTCCGGGAACCTCCGGAGGCTATCTTTCGACGCTCTTCAGGAGCTCGTCGAACTCGTGGAGCCTAATGACCGTTCTCTCCTCGAGGAAGGCGTGGACGGAATCAAGTGCCATATAGGGGCGTAATCCAGCTAGGGACTCTAAAGCCTAGAAAACTAGCGGGTTTGCTTTTATTCTATCTAACCAGATAAATGTATTTGATTGAAGAAATCTTTACTCGGCCATGAAACATAATTCAATTATGTGGTGGGCGAGTCAGAGTTGACAAAGAACTCTGAAAAGAGTCTCGTCTGTGCCTGTGGCTCAAAAAACAGAGATAATGAGTTTAGACCCTGTAGCCTCTCTCCGTCCACATCTTGTCGTGATCAATGAACTCGAGGACAAAGTACTGCAGTGGCAGCTTGTCGTCACGGTTATAGATACCATGGACCTCTCCTTCCTTTGAGTAGATGAGCGCTCCAGGCTTCACATGATACTTTTCTTCGCCACATACCGCCTCTCCCGTTCCTCTTAAAACGTACATGACCTCTTCGGGGTTCTTATGCTCGGGGTTACCCGTGAGGGGCGCATGGGTTTGGATGTCAAGTGCATGCATTTTGAGCGCCCCCATGAGGGCGTGCTCCTCTTCGGTTATGAGCTGCTGATTTATGATGGTTGAGACGCTCGGCAACGCCTGGTAGAGGTTTCTGCTGCGAGACTTGGCCCACCTGAAATTCGGTCGATCCGTTTTGTAGATGGCGGTGACTATTCGGAGCTCCCCCTCCCCGTCGTGGGCTATCCTATGTTTATGGGGATCACCGAACCTTGAGCTACCTGGCACGAATATCGCGGTCTCGGAGTGGACGAACTTTCCTCCTATCCTGGCACATCCTTGGACGATATAGTGCTGGAACTCGGCTCCCTGCTGATCAAAAACAACTTCACCATCCGTAAGGGTGTGGTGAAATACCGTCAAGCCTCCCGGAGATGACTGGCCTTCCGCCAGGAGAACCCTCCCAATTACCCCGGGTGATATTTCTTTCTCTTTTACGCTGTCAATATTAACGTGCATTATTCATCACAGAATCCTTTTATCCACCAATAAATACGCGGACATCGCTCGCTAAAAACGATATTATGCGCTCACGTTTTTTCATTGTACCCCATCTCGGTCCAGCTCTCGTCCTGTCTCGTGAACTCGAATGCAACATACTGAAGAGGAAGGTCTTCGCTAGTATTTTTTACTGCATGCGGAACGGCCTCTTCGGTGTACACCAAAGAACCGGGTCTCACCCTTACCCTATTGTCTCCGGACATTACCTCGCCCGTCCCCCTTAGAATATACGCAAACTCCTCAGGGTTTCGGTGAACGGGCAGAACGACGCCAGGCGCATGAGTCTGAACATCAAGAGAATGCATTCTAAGAGCCCCCATAAGCGCATGCTCCTCCTCCGTGAATATTTGTTGGGCAAACATGCCCCCGAGGCGGCCCTCGACTTGGCTCAGGTTCTTGATCCTAGTCTTGGCCCACCTGAAGTTTGGACGAGGCGTCTTATATATCACCGTAAGTATCCGCAGCTTTCCTTCCCCCGTATGGGCAAAGCCGTGTTTATGGGGCTCACCGAACCGGCTGCTGCCAGGGACGAAGACACCCGAATCGCCGTGCAGTAGGCGGCCCTTCATAAGGGCACACCCGGAGATGATATAATGCTGATATTCTACGCCATCCTCCACGAACATTATCTCCCCCCCGGTAAGGACGTGGTGTTTTACGGTCAGGTCACTAGTCTCTGTTTGCTCAGGTCGGAGTAAAGTCCTCTCCACAACTCCCTGAGTAATCTCCAATCCTTCGACATCGGCGATATTGATATGCATTTTCTAAATATCTGACGCAAATTGTTAAAATTGTTTCTCAGACCCACCGAGTTAAAACAATATACCAACCATAGTATTCACTTACTATGAGTGAATACACGGTTATTCGCGCCAAGCGCATGATTGACGGAACTGGAAATAAACCAGTTAATGATCCTGTGATTGTTGTCAAAGACAACCAAATACACCTCATAGACGAGGACGGTCAAGATGAAATACCGCAAGGTACCGGGGTCAGGGAGGTGAACCTAGGGGAACAGACAGTGCTCCCAGGTCTGGTGGACACACACATACACCTCACATTAGGGACTTATGGGGGATACAGCAAGATCAGCAGAGAGTCTGACTCCATCCACTTGATGGCTGGAGTATCAAACGTCAGAGCGGCCTTACGAGCAGGAATAACCACCATGATGGATGCAGGGGCCAGAAACCTAGTGGCCCAGAGCCTGAGGCAGGGAATCAAACTAGGAATAGTGGAGGGCCCAAGGCTTCTCGTCGCTGGTAGACCTCTCACCAGTACTGGCGGACATTTCCACTTCTGCAACGACAACGAGGCAAATGGAGTTGACCAGGTGGTCGCGAGGGTAGGGCAGTTCGTCAAGGAGGATGTGGACTTTGTCAAGATTATGGCATCAGGTGGAGGCTCAGTT
The DNA here is from genome assembly GCA_030739585.1 of Candidatus Bathyarchaeota archaeon. NCBI lineage: Archaea > Thermoproteati > Candidatus Bathyarchaeota > Candidatus Bathyarchaeota archaeon. The sequence goes on along the minus strand of JASLYX010000001.1, from coordinate 386,374 downwards.
AACATCGGATCCCTCGGAGGCCCAACGGCGAGCCAGGTCACCTTCAGCGAGGGAGAGATGCGTTCGGCGGTGGAAGCGTCTCACAGGTTAGGACGCGTGATAACAGCCCATTGTGAGGCGTATGACTCCGTGGGGAACGCGGCCCGGGCTGGCGTGGACATCCTCTGTCACTGTGGCTTCTTGACCCCGGATGGGTCCAGAGGATTCGACGAGGACGCCGTGAAAACCATGACCGAGAAGGGTCTTTACTATTGCCCCACTCTGCAGACCGGGTCTGATAGATATGATTCACTCGGGGCTATAACGAAAGAGGGGCAGGTGCTGGCTGATGACGAAGAAAGAGCTTGGGAGGAACTGAATTATAAGTTCCAAAGGAAATTCGAAAACCTCTCTAGGATGAGAAAAATGGGGGTTAAGGTTGTCGCGGGGTCAGACGCTACGGGACTCGGGAACTCGACGCGTCTGCTGAGGGCTATGGAGATGATGGTGGACGCAGGTATGTCACCTCTAGAAGTCATATCCTCGGCAACGGGTACCGCGGCAGAGGCATACAGGATGGGAGACATCTTTGGGACAATTAAAGTGGGGGTGAAAGCAGATATCATATCCGTGGAGGGCAACCCAGAAAAAGACATCAGCGATTTAAGGAAAATAAAGTTCTGTATGATAGATGGGATAATAACATTAGATTGAGAATATGTTAGAATTAAAATCATTTTCTTGTTTCTAGACTCTCTAGGGTAGGCTATGATTAGTATCGTGACAACACCCATGGTTCATCTACCAGAAATCCCGTGTTTTACGCAAGAAATTCTTGTCGATGAGGGCCTGCACGCGCATAATCGATCAAGCGCACGAACATTGACATAGCATTCAGATCTTGCGCTCTACTTTCCCGCCTATACAATTATCGTCGCTTATCAATTGACAAAGAACTCTCGATTTCTTCGCTGAATCTTTATTTGTTCGGGTTCTCATAGATTCTTGGGCGTAGTCTAGTAAGTCTTCTACTAGATCGGGTTCCTAATCTGCTAATATTTGTCGGGGTCTTTCCCATTAAAGTCTGTTTGAAATCGATGTGTTATGTCAATCATTTTTCATCACTTCGATACCAAGCAATGGGTCGGCTATATCATAGAGTTGAGGGGATGTGAGGATAAAATCATCGATTATGTTTCAATTTTACTAGTAAATCTGGGTGGGAATCCAACCACCCGCACTTTGGGATAAACCCTCCTACCTTCGTTTCCTGAAGGCAGAGTTCCCTGAAGGAGTGGGTCCCACATAATCAAGATCTAGTTCGATACATTCGAGACCATTGAAGAGGACAGTGGTAAGGGACCCATGCTTGTCATTGAGATGGTGATGACCGCAGCTCAAAAAAAAGCCAAACCCGGAGGCTTCATCCAGGGTGATGAAGGCTACACTTTCCTCGGGACTGCTGACGTTCAAGGCAGGCCTCTATGACAACTGCATCCATTTGCATTCACCACTAAGCATAAATGACGATCTCCTCGAGAAGGGTCTCGACATCCTGGAGAAGACCCTTAAAAAAACCTGACAACGGTACACGTGATTGCGTGTCGGTCATATGGTGATTAGCTCTTTATGATAGTTAGTGAAAGGGAGTCCTCCCTCTTCAGTGACCATCACGACGTCCTCTACCCTAACCGACCAGCTGTTTGGAAGCCGGATGCTGGGCTCCACAGTGAATGTCATCCCGGTCTGGAGCATCGTGTCGTCGGGGATGTAGAGAAAAGGTGGCTCGTGCACGGTGACCCCTATCCCATGTCCTAGTCTGTGGCCGAAGCACTCGCCGTATCCCCTGTCTGTGATGAGGCCCCGGGCTATCCTATCCAGCCCCTGCGCTGTTATCGTATCACTCACCATCACCTGTATGGCTGCAGCCTGTGCATCCATCACGGCATTATGGATCTCCTTTACCTTTGCCGGGGGATCCCCCACGTAGACCGTCCTCCCGAAGTCGGAGCAGTAACCTTGGTAGACTCCACCAAAGTCAAACGTGATAGTATCTCCCTCATGCAGGCTCCTAGATGTCGACCGAGACGCGTGAAGCCTCCTAGGTCTCTTGGGGCTGCTGAACCTCACCCCGGTAACGAAGGAGGTTTGATCTGAGTTGTGTTTGGTGAACTGGTAGTCCACCTCATGGGCCACCTCCTCCTCCTTCAGACCCACCTTGAGGTGATTTACTACCTCGCCATATACCTTATCAGTAATCTCGCCCACCTTTTTCATAAGGGCGATCTCGTTTTTGTCCTTAATCATCTTCATTGGATCGATGATCTCCGAAGCAAGTCTCAAGCCTGATCGCGGGAGATTTTTCTGAATTAGAAGCCCTCCCTGAGCCCAGGCTCGCTCGTCAACCATGACATCGCCCTTAACATCGAATCCCTTGAGGACCTCCTCTAGGACCTTCTCCGGGGTCTCAGACTCATCAATGATCCTCAATTCATTGATCCAGGGTTTTCCCTTGGCCTCGTATACCCATGCTGCGCTACCCATCCGGGGTCCCACTAGGACGAAGCCCTCCTCAGCCCCTACGTAAGCACCCTGAATATAGTCCCCATAGGTGTTATGATCAGTCATCTCAGGCCCTCGCCTCCGAATACCAGCCAAGTACCATAGCTTAGCTCCCCGGCGGAGGTACATCAAATCAACGCCCATTTTCCGCATCTCCTCTCTTGCTCGACTCAGCCTTCCTTCAAAATCCATGATGATTAAAGATAGATAGCCTTTGATCCTTAAAGAAATCGTCGAAGCAGACAACTTCGGAGAAATATGAATGCCACCTATTTATCCGCCGGGAATAAACAGATTTTTACATACCTTGATAAACTGCTGTTTGTTTCTTCATCTTGGCGCTTGTTTTGAGTGGCTTCTTATCTCGTTTCAAGAAGGGCGATGGGGAAGAACTCAGACGTCTCCCCCCCGGGCAGTCCCTCACTGAGAAGTTCCCCATCCTCCACTACGGATCAATCCCTAAAGTCAACCTATCAGATTGGGACTTTAGGGTTTTCGGTCTTGTTGAGGAGGAAGTCATCTTAACGTGGGAGGAGTTCAATGATCTCCCACAGAGGAAGATCATCCTGGACATACATTGTGTAACCTGGTGGTCAAAACTAGATACGGAGTGGGAGGGTGTCTTCATTAGGGACCTCGTCGAGGAGGGCATAATTAAGCCCAAACCCGAAGCCAAATTTGTCATCCAGCATTGTGAGCATAACTTCACTGAAAATCTTCCCATCGATCTAGTCATGGCTGACAACTTCCTCCTTGCTACCCATTATGCGGGGGAACCCCTCACTCCAGATCACGGATATCCTCTTAGGGGGGTTATCGGCTCTTTTCCAGACAGGAGTGAGGCGAAGACCACTTACCTCTGGAAGGGAGGAAAATGGCTCAGAGGGCTTGAGTTTAAGGATCGTGATCGCCCTGGTTTCTGGGAGAGGAACGGCTACCACAATGAAGCAGACCCCTGGACGGAGCAGAGGTATAGCCAGCGATTCTGATGCATAACTGGCGAGAGATATACATGTTTATTATATTCCGAGATTCAACGCGCGGGGGAATCGTACGATATTTTTAAAAATCACGGGTTAATGCAGTAAGGATCTAATTCGGAGTGTCCAAGGATGAGAGATAAAGCAGTCAACGAGATCTTCAAAACCGCCGAGGCCGAGGGCAGGGATTTCCTCTTCGAGCACGAGGCTAAGAACCTTTGTGTCCTTTATGGTCTCCCGGTAACCAAGATTACTGTCGGGGAGACCGAGGAAGACGTCGTTGATGCCGCCAAGAAACTCGGTTTTCCCGTGGTCCTCAAGATAGTATCTCCCCAGGTCATCCACAAATCTGATGTCGGTGGTGTCCTTATCGACATTAAGGACGAAATGGGGGTCAGACAGGGGTACAAGACTATCCTGAAGAATATCAAAGCTTACGTTCCAGAGGCTGAGATTACCGGTATCCTGATCCAAAAGATGGCCCCTTGGGGGACCGAGGTCATCGTCGGATCCACCAAGGACCCTACCTTCGGCACAACCCTGATGTTTGGGCTCGGAGGGATTTTCGTCGAGATCTTGAAAGACGTCAGCTTCAGGCTCGTTCCGATAGTCCGGTCAGACGCTGAGGAGATGGTGAAAAAGATCAAGGCTTACAAGATCCTCGAAGGGGTTCGGGGGAAGCCCCCCTCAGACACCAAGGTCATCGTCGAAATACTGCTGAAAACATCAGAGATGCTTGTTGATTGTCCCGAGATATCTGAACTGGATATGAATCCTGTTCTCGTCTATGAAGAGGGCGCTATGGTCGTGGATGCCCGGATCATCCTTTGATCGATAGTAGACCCCTGAAGTGTGTGTAAAGGCTCCACGCGTACGCGATGGCGAGATCCTGCCTTAACGCCATAAATCGATTGTGGAAATTGCTCACTAAGGATATAAAGGAATCATAGAATGTGTTCACGAAAAGATATGCTAAGCATAAACAAGCTGGCCTATGAGCTCATTAGGGAGATCCTGACCAACCCGGAGTACTATCGCGTGGGAGTCAAGATGCTGCCATCCGGGGCGACAGTTATAGATACTGGGATCAAGGCCCACGGGGGCTATGAGGCCGGTTTAATGACGACCAGGATAGCTATGGGGGGGGCTGGGACTGCAGAGCTCGGCTACGCTGATTTTGGGGGGCTCACTCTGCCCACGGTAGTCATCTCAACGGATCACCCTGCAGTGGCCCTATTTGGGGCCCAGCTTGCGGGTTGGCGGATAAAACCGGAAGGATACACCGCCGACGGTTCAGGACCCGCCCGGGCGCTTGCCTTGAAACCAAAGAAGGTGTTCAGGAAAATCGAATATCAAGACGAGGCGGACGTCGCAGTGATCGTCTTAGAAACAGAAGAAATGCCCCCGGACTCGGCTGCCTACTTCATTGCTGAGGCGTGTAAAGTGAAGCCCGAGAACGTCTATATGCTCCTCACGACAGGGACATCCATGGCGGGGATGGTCCAGATTTCAGGGAGAATCGTGGAGACGGGGCTCTTCAGGCTAGACCTTCTGGGCCTCGACCTCAAGAAGGTTCGGTATGGGGCGGGTTACGCCCCAATCATGCCAGTACATCCAGATAAGGGGAAGGCTATGGGGCGGGCCGAGGACGCCCTAACTTATGGAGGGGTAACCACCTATATAGTTGACGAGGAGGAGGAGGTTCTCAAGGAGATCGCGTTAAGCGCGCCCTCTAGCAACTGCAGCGACTACGGAAAGTCAAGCTATGAGATCTACAAAGCGGTCAACTTCGACTTCATCAAGATCGATCCGGCCCTCTTCGCGCCGGCTGTGGTGACCTTGACTAGTTCCAAGACTGGGTCCTCCTTCACATGTGGCAAGATCAACCATGAGATCATCAAGCGCTCCGTAGAGAGCTAGATCGCCCTTACGTGTTAGTACATTTTACTAATGAACTGGAGGCTAACTTGTTGAGAATATAGGGTGCATTGTAAGGTTGGCCTGTTCTAGGTGTGATTAAGCTTTTTCTGGGTATATGATTTAACTTTAGTTCTATAAGGAGGTTCATCCGTTTTGATGTCTCATTCAGAAAGTTTGCATGGTTCTCGAGGAGATCAAGTGGGGGGACCAAGTTCCCCATGATAGACAATAGATTTTTTTTAACATGACCTACGGGAACCCCTTGATGATGAGCGTGAGAGCTGGGATAAAGGCCTATATAGAACCGTTTCAGAGGGACTGGATTTCCATGTTTCAGACGAGGGAGTATGGGTTCCTTCAAGATAGCCGCGCGTTATCATGAACCTCCACGGGCCCCTTTAAGGTCCTCATCTTGGATGTGGGAAAATAGAAGTGTAGAGTTATGCCAGTGGAAAGAATATTTAGTCTAAAAAAAATAGTTAAAAACACCAGTATTACCCTAAAATACAAAAACCAATCCAGATATGGAAAACGGGCTTCTCTACAAGTTTAAGCGTCTTTCTTCTCGCAATACCTCTTATACCAGGTATCGACCGTCTCGTCGTTGACATAGTCTTTGTGATGTCGAAAGCCTCCCTTAAACCCGTGGGGGATATGGAGAAGCTCGTGGATCAAGATCCTAGCCTGATCCTCTGGAGATAGTCTATCAAATCGCTCCGCTATTATCTCGATAACGTATGAGGGCTCAAGACCAACAGCCTGCCAAACCTTGCTCCTGCCGTGGATCCTAGCAATAGTACTTTTCGCCTTAGAGCCTCTGCTTCTGACGCAATATATATTGCCCAAGTCAATGTGATCGAACCTAAGGAGGCCCACCATCTCCTCAATGCTCCTCTTTACATCAGGAGCAGGGAAGTAGTGGATCAATTAGAAACGTCCTCCATTCAGTATAAACTAGACTTGTCCTCTAATCAGATATAAGCCTCTAATGGCAGAACAGAAGGGGGATTTTTCACAGTACACCCTTCTCATACTGTAGACATGGGCGTACTCCTCTACCATAGCAGTCCTTACTTTGGAAAGTAGCTTCTCCAGATCCAACACCAAAGGGGGGATCCGCCTCCTAAAGTTGGCAGTCGCCCGTGTCCCCTTTATGTCTGCCTCCTTGAAAGTCCCCCTTTTCTTGCCATCAGGTTGTGGAGGTTTGTCCAATTTCACGATTAGTTTTTCTAAATAGAATATCTAAATTGAAGTTTTGTTACCGTTGAATTGACCGCCAGAATCTTTTCAGTAACTTTATTTGAACGTAAGAAAGAACGTTTGGGGAACATTGAGTTAAAAAGAAGATTATGGGCTACTTCTATTACAGTGATGATAGAATATTTAGAAGACTTAAATAAGAGCACTAGAGTGTGCGCGGAATATTTAATAAGTTATTTATCATGAAATTCATTGAGAATAAAGTTGATTTATAATACTTGATATGATTAGTAGGGCAGATCCAAAGAGAATAAAATAAGCCCCATCCCCAATAACTAGCCTTGATGCTGTTGTTACATGTATAGGAAGAAATGATGTAAAAAATATTAGTATTAATCCCATGATTAATGGAGCTAAATATTTCATTTTTAAGATGTCTGTTTTAATTAATCTTAATAACAACATTAATAATAGGATAATGCCAACAATAGTTGAATCAAATCTATAAAATAAATCAGCATCAACAACATCCCCCATTTCAATAATTAATTTAAAAGGAGAATAAGAAAAATTATACCATAAATCCCGAGACACTCTGATTTTAATAATATACCAGGGTAATCCACTTAAACCTATCAACACAAGTAATGCACCGATTAAATCTAACTTGTATTGTTTCAACGTAGGATAGATTAAAACGATTAAAGAAAAATAAATGCTTTTGTAGTTTAACCCAGTTTTCTTATGAGTTTTCCGGATTTCTTTCCAGTATGTATTGAGTTTTCCACAACTAATTGTCCATTAATAACCACGTGTTCAATGCCTATAGGATACCTTGCTACTCCTGAATAATCCACTTTTGTACCAACGGTATCTGGGTTAAAAAACACCAAATCCGCAAAGAACCCGGGCCTAATAACTCCTCTATCCTTGATCCCAAGCTTTGAGTGTGGCCTTGTACTAAATTTCATCACTGCTTCCTCCCAAGAAATAAGTTTTTTTTCTCGGACATATTCTCCAAGAATCTTTGGATAAGAACCATAAGCTCTGGGATGTCTATTGGGAACACCAATATTATCGACAAAGCCTGAATCAGTACCAATCATAGCTAACGGAGATTTTACTAATTTGTCAAGATCTTTCTCCCATACATTGAAAGCCACCACACCAAAGGGTTTGTCACTAGTAACAGTATATAAAAAAAAATCCAAAGGATCGGTATAACCTTTAATTCTTGATAACTCTGTGACTGTTTTACCCTGAAGTTCGGGTTCATCTGGGTAAATTGTGATTACGACATCATCCGTACTATCTATTGGTTCATAAGACCGTTTGTCTGGTCCAAGTTCAGTTCCTTTTCTTATTTCATCCTTTATTTTTTCACGGGTTTGAGAGTCATGTATCATTTTTTCTGCATCTTTCTTAGGCATATATAGCGGACTTGCCCATCTTGGTAATGGTATTCCACCACCCACACCACATGCTTCATAAGGAAAAAAATCACACGTAATATTGCAACCTTTGAGATTAGCCTGCATCATCATTCCCAGAGTATGTTTAATCAAGCCCCAATTAACTCGGCATTCGGCCCTGTGATGACCTATATGTGCGGAAACTCCTGATTCTTCAGTGATTTTCACTAGCTCAGAAACTGATTGTAAAACTTCATTAGCTTCACCACGCATGTGGGATGTATAAACGCCACCACTTTTCTCCACGACCTTGCATAACTCAATTAATTCCTCTGTTTCAGACCAAATACCAGGCCTATACATTAGACCAGATGAAAAACCTATGGCCCCTGCATCCATTGCAACTTCCAGTATTTCTGACATTTCATCTAACTCAGTTTTATTTGATGCATGAGCAGCGTATTCTCCCATAACATAAGCTCTTATGGAGTTGTGTCCAATTTGAGTGGCTATATTTGAACTAAATTTTGCACGTTCAATTGCATCCAGATATCCAGGAAAATCATCCCAATCAGGTTTATATCCACCACCTCTCAAAAGCCATCCTTTTTTAATATCATCGTCAAGCGGTGCAGGGCTTGAACCACAATTTCCAGTCAACACAAGTGTCACTCCTTGCATTATGAGGCTTTTCCCAAGTGGATTCGTAAATATAGAGATATCTGCATGAGTATGCATATCTACAAAACCTGGAGCGGCAAATAATCCGTTGCCATCAATGATTGTTTCAGACTCTTCAGATAATTGAGCCTTGGATACCTCAACAATTTTTTCTCCTTTTATCCCAATGTCTGCTCTAAAACTTGGGATACCGGTTCCATCGAGAATTTTCGAGTCTTTTATTATGAGGTCATACATGGTTAGATATATGTACCATTTGTCCTTAAGTATTTAATCTCTAAGCCAAAGAATTAATTTTCTGAAAAGATATAAAAATGAAAATAGAAGTATGGTAAGAAAGAGATTGATTACGACATCATTAAGGTTAATAGATGGAAACATGCTGATCCACTGATGCATTACATAAAAAAAGAATATTATCAACAACATTGATAAAATTGGTAAAATAAGGTATGTAAAAAGAAGAATTATAATTGCTAAATATTTCCTAGCTGAATCGGTTTGCATCAATTTTATGCTCCTGCAAATGGATACAGTTCTCCCAAGATAAAAAGCTCTGAAGATAGCTCCCGACCCACCAGGCACTTTTAACGAAATATTCAATCTAGTTTTTTGACCTCATGATACAGTTTATTTTTACAAATCTTAGATGATAACACGTAGAAACTCGAAAAACCAGTTATAGATGCAACATTAACAATCAAGGGATAAAAAAAAGAAAACGAGGAGGATTTATTAGGTTTCTTTTTTAAAGGCAAATTTTACGACAAGTCCGCCTATGACGGCTCCGGCCACTATACTAGCAATTAGTTGTATAGTGTCAGTTTGTTTCACTATGACTGTTTCTCCAGGTACTGTAACTGTTTCTCCAGGTACTTTGACTTCTTTTGTAACTGTTTTTGTAACTTCCGTTGGTGCCTCTAGCCAAGTGTACTTGTAGCCTGCCATTTCCATTTTTTCTTTAGCTGCTGGAATATCATATTTCCATTCCAAGTCGGGGTTGAAATAACCCTCCATTAACTTGGAATACCACTGCGATGTTCTTGATGCATGACCATTGTAGACACCCTCAACTATTCCTTCGTAATCAATGGCTTGGGCCATTGCTTGTCTTACGAATTTATTGTTCAGATTTGGGTGTTCTAAGTTAATGATTGCATAATTAGTTCCAGTAGGTGGATACTCTATCAATTTTACATCCGGATTTTTTTCAAGTGTCTCAAAGTTTTGAATCAAGGCAGTACGGTAAATTTGTTGGAATATACACTGGATTTCTCCAGCTTGTAAAGCTGCTATTCCTGTTGCTTTGTCAGGCATTACTCTGAATTTTATACTGTCTAGTTTAGGAGTCCCTCGCCAGTAACCATCAAATCGCTCGTATTGGATGTATTCATCATCAACCCATTTAGCAACTTTCCATGGTCCTGTACCAATAGGTTCCTTGTTGAACCCGTGTGTTTTAAGTTCAGATGGACTTACATCCCCCAAGATGTGCTCTGGAAGCATTACTCGTGTAGCCAGACGATATATGGCAGACGTATATATGTCGTTAAGCACCATTTCGAGGGTATGCTCATCTACCTTTCTTACTTCCTTTACATTCTTAGCAAAGAATCCATGTCCACTAAAACCTGCTTCAGGATTCATGAATAGATCCCAAGTAAACATTACGTCATCAGCATCAAAAGCCTCTCCGTCTTGCCATTTTACGTTCTCTCGCAAGTTGAACGTGTAGGTTTTTCCGTCCTCTGAAATGTCCCAACTTTCGGCCAGTATACCTTCAAACGTTCCCACAGGTAGGCCAAAGGCCACCAATGGTTCTTGGATGAGGTAAGCATTGTTCACACCTACTGTTGTAATGGAATACATAGCGCTGAGACCGGGAGGGTTTTGGTCTCCAATAAAGACCATCTCCCCACCTTTTTTGTCAGTATAATGGAAATCCCAGGACCTTAGGTTGGCTGAAGTGCTTCCAAGCTGCACATAATCTCCTAATTCCAATGTACTGGCTTGACCTACAATTCGATTATCTCTGAATATGTATATTATTGGCAGTTCATCATTTACGATTTCTTCTACTCGTCTGTAGATTTCGATACTTTTGTCTCTATCTAGTGTTTTTAAGCCTTCTTCTAATAGATCATCAACCTCTCCATGAGCAAACATCATCATGTTGTAATTTGGAAATTTACCTATACCGATTCTTGAGTGAGAATGGTAATTTCCGTAACTATCGGGAATCATAGTTCCCCACCCAGTTAGCGCAATATCAAGACCGCCTTCATCATATGTAGCTCCGGGATAGGACTCTCCGTATAAGTATCGGTTCAACATTGTGGAGAACTCAAGAGTAACAATATTTACCTTGATCCCGATTTCCTCCCAGCCTCTTTTCATGATTTCAGCAGCATCAATATTAGCTGGATCCAACATCATAGTTATTTCAAAGAAATAGTTTTCTTCTTTTGCTAATCCAGGAAAAACTACTACTGTAGATGTCATTAATAGCGCTACTAATACAGGTAATAAGATGTCAATTTTACGAATTTTCTTCATTTTCATTAAAGGACAAATAAGTTTTACTCGATATAAAACATTATCCGTTTTTAATATATCATCAAATATTTAGAGTTGAGAGTTTTAAGGCTTCGATAAAATATTTTCAACTACCTATTTTCTATAACATGAAGATTTATGTTTGTGGAACATAGGTTGATTAATCATGATATTACCTGAAGGAAGATCATTTGAAAAATCAAAGGAACTGCTCAAAGGAGCAATAGATATACACCTTCATGCAGGTCCTCATATTTTCAGCAGTCCTCGGAGAGTGGACCCATTCCAAGCAGCCATTGAAGCAAGGGACGCGGGTATGCAAGCAATAGTCTATATGGATGTATTTGAAATGAGCAACGGAACTGCTTGGTTAGTAAATAGACAAATACCTGATTTTCAGACGTATGGTGGCTTGATATTAAATACTGTCTATGGTGGAATGAATCCAAGAGCAGTGAAAACGGCACTTTACTATGGTGATGGTGCTAAATACGTAAGTTTTGGAGCACATAGTACATACTTCCAGGCCGCGAGAGAAGGCAGAGTTGTCGATGGTGAATATGTACCTCTAAGTAAATTATACCCAGAATTTAAAAAAGAACTTGACATGTGCATTGAGATCCCATTAGAAAAAAAACCTGGGGAGAACCTTGATGAAATATTAAGGTTGATTGCTGCGAAGCCTCACGTTTACATGATAACCGGTCATACCTCGGTTGATGAATCGATTAGACTGGTAGACCTCGCTGAAGAATATGGAATTGAAAAGGTCATAGTATCCAGCGCTGTCGTTAAAGAGGCCACAATGGATGAACTTCAATATATAACGGAAAAAAATGCATTCATCGAATATACTCTTGCCGCCTACACACATACAACAACCATACCTAAAACACATTATTACGTTGAAAGAGAGTATGCATCTATTGATGAAGGGATGAGCGGAGAGGTATCTGGGGGAGTTAAACATGTTGCTGAGCAGATAGAAGAATTAGGAGCACAGCATTGTATACTTTCAACCGATTTTGGTGTTTATACCCTACCAACGCCATTAGAGGGATTAAGAGAGTTTATTGCATGTTTGATGGATTTTGGAATCACAAATGACGATCTCACTAAGATGGTTAAAACGAATCCTGAAAAACTCCTAGGCCTTATTAATTGTTAATTTTTTTTTAGAATTTATTTTTTATGAATGGTGCAAAGAGAATATAACTGTTTGGCCTCTTCAATAATGGATGAAAGTTAAATTAACGAAGACTGCCAGATGGAAAGAATTATCTTTAAAATAGAAATTAAATGTTAATGATGAAGGCTATACTTGTTTTTAATGGAAGAAAAAACTGGCTAAAGACCTACAGAGCCATCAACAATTTACTTAGTTATGGGGTTAATATTCTCTGGAGTCAAGAATCAGTAGCACAAGAGGGATTAGAGATTAATCAGGGAGACTTTTTAATCCCCCTAGAAAACATATTAGAAGATTGGAATAATAGAGGCTCAATACAATCATACACAAAACTTACAGAAAAAAGCATAATAAAGTTTTTACATATTGAAAATGTGAGCTATGAAAAAATAGAGATTTCGAAATCCATTAATGTATTCAAATTAAAACCTGCTAACGTTGCATTATATCAAGATTCGGGCGGTTTTAATCACGCTTTAGGAATCTCAACATCTGGTTTTGATGTTAATTGGATTTCAGGCATGGATGTGGCTGTTGGAGCCTTAGATAGTTATGACATTTTTATGTCGGGGGGTGGGGGAGGTGCCAAAAAAGCAAACATAAACAGAGAAAATTTGCTTCTTGCCAGTATGGGGGTGGAAGGCGCAAAAAATATTACAAAATTTGTTAGAGAAGGAGGAGCCTACTTTGGATGTTGTGGGGGTTCATATATTGCTTCAGTTGTCAGAGATAGATTCATGAAATGGTGGCATCCAGCAAAAAAATACATGACATTGTTAAACGTCGAAGACTGGCATATCAATGAAAACTCGGATAGTGGATTTAAGTCACCGGGTATGGGAACCTATGTTGCTAAGAACGCAGCACCCAATAATCCAATTATGTTTGGGATGCCAAAATTCTTTGAGTGCGTCCATTGGAATGGACCTATATGGAATCTTATAGAGAGTGCAGTAGAAAATGCCTCATCACCAGAATCTTTAGTAGAATTTGAAAATGTTTCACCAGAGAAATTTACACCATCGGAATATTTTAAAACCAATGAAATAGCAGATGACTTAAAAATAAAGAAAACAGGCATTCATAAAGCTTGTAAGAGAAAAAAAACCGCTATAGCCCAGGGATATTTTGGAACAGGTTTAGTGATTCTGTCAGGTAGTCATCCGGAAATGAAGACAGATTTTGGTTCAAAACTCTCTAAAGATAACATATGGGAATCAGCCAAAATACTAAGCAATGCAACTTTTTTGGCCTCGACCAATAATAGGAAAAAAAAGAATAAAATTAAGATAAAAAATAACATTATCATTCCATTAAGATCCCAATGTACAGAACATATCAATAAGTTGAAGAGGATAAAGGAAATTACCGTTATTTTAAAGAGAAATGATGTAAAAGCAGATATTAACTTCTTAAATAAAGAGTTTTACACACTATCTTATGGATTATCCCCTGAAAAAATGTACAATAAGATATTGGAAGATCTACCAAATCTATGTGAAATAATTTTATCTGAGTTTGAAAAACTTGACGATTTAGTAATAAAATCAATGAAAATATTAAATAAAATAAAAAATATGCTTGCAGTTACGACAAATAATAATGAAATAAATTCACTGGATATACTGCAGGAAAGAGGGATGTTTTCAGTATTCGGATGCTTCAATATGCTAGCTAAGCAAAAAGACCCCCTATGGAATCAAAAAGGGGATCAGGTTTTCCAGGGTATATATGATTTAATTGATATTTCACTTGATAAAGCAGAAAAAGCGCTAAAAAGACAGAAATATCTATCAAAAGAAAATAATATAACATCTGAATTAGTCGATAATCCTTTTACGAATATTGATTCTGCGAGGATACGACTTGACAATGCATTAAAACTTCTTTGGATCAACCAAGCGGCCCTAGAAAAATTCATCAAAATATGGAAGCTTTATGACTGTAATTCCTAATATCTTTTATTCGCGCGCATCTATTTCTTAGAGGACTTATATGAAAATCGATGAAGACCTTATAAACTTGGGAATTAAAGAAGCAGAAAAACTTGGGGCAGAATATGCTTCAGTAAAAATTAGCGATTTTAAAAGCATAACTTATGAGGTAAATAATGATGTCAAAAGCTACTATATCAATAGAGTGCCGGGTTGTCATGTAAGAGTAATTGTTAATGGAGCATGGGGATTCAGTGGATCAACGGAAGTAAATGATAATGAAATAAAAAAATTGACTAATATAGCTATTAAACTTGGTAAAATGAACGCGGAGTTTAGACAAAATCGTGTTAAATTAGCAGAAAACAAATCTATAAAGGGACATTACTGTACTCCTGTTAAAAAAGATGCCTTCGAAATTGATCCTACAGAGTATTATGATATTCTCCAATCAAGTGTACATGAAGCAATGGATCAAAGCAAACTGTTGAAAAAGAGTAGAGCCAGTATAATCTCTCAAAGAGAATTAAGGTTTCATGGGACATCAGAAGGAGCTTTCATAAAACAAGAACTTGATCGAACTTCTTGCGGAGTGACGGCTACAGCGATCAGGAATGGTATGGTCCAGAGCTCAGGATTAGGTCAAAACTTTGCTACCAAGGGATTCGAATGGGTAGAGACAAATAAATTATCGGAAATGGGTAGAGAAGAGGGGCGAACCGCGGCAGCTCTGGTTGTAGCTGAACGATGTCCACAAGAAAAGACCTCATTAATTATTGAAGATAGCATGCTTTCATTACAAATTCATGAAACATTAGGGCATTGTACGGAACTTGATAGAATACTTCAAACTGAAGTGGATTTTGTTGGACCTATTGGAAAAAGCTTCTTTTCACCTGATGAAATTGGAAAGATGTGGTTTGGTTCAGAACTTGTTAATATTGTAGCCGACGCAACAATGGAAGGAGGGCATGGAACCTTTGGATTCGATGATGAGGGGGTACCTGCAAAGAAAACTTACTTAATAAAGAATGGAATATTGGCGGGTTTACAGAGTTCAAGAGAAACCGCTGCTGAAGCAGGATTTGAGGAGAGCAGTGGACAATATCTAGGGACTTATGGATATGACAAACCGGTTGTTAGAATGACTAATTTAAACCTATTACCAGGTGAGTGGAAAAAGGACGAGCTTGTAGAAGATACAAGAAACGGAATTTTAATGAGTGGATATAGGACTGAGATCTTTGACCAGAGGCGGACAACCTTTGGTTTTGGAGCCCAGAAATCTTGGAAAATTGAAAAAGGGGAACTTACTACGATGTATAGGGATCCAACATATTATGGGGTTACACTACCATTCTGGAGATCCTGTGATGGTATCAGCAAAGACAACTGGGGCCTAGGATATGGTGGAGGATGTGGAAAATGCCGACCAGGGCAAAGCGGAAGAGTAGGGCACTTTTGTAGCACAGCAAGATTTAACGATGTTTTCGTTGGTGGAGGTGGCATATATGAATGAAATACTCGGTATTGCCGATAATATAATGAATGCTGCGCTTAATAATAATGTTGAGCAAGTAGAGATTGTAATAAATAATGCGCATATTGGAGTTGCCAGGTTCAAAGATAGGGCAATACACCAAAATATCGAGGGGTTCAGACCTATTGGACCACCTCATAACAACTTTTCAGTTAAATTGAGAGTAATTAAAGATAAAAAACTTGGAATGGCCACAGCTTCGACTATAAATAAATCAAGTTTAATTAAAGATGCATTAAAAAGCGCTAAATATGGAAGAACATTTGAAACATTTATCTCTCCTAAAAGAGCCCCTAGTCTTTCCAATTTATATCATAGAGATACTGCAAATCTTGAACCAGAAGTGAGAATAGAAGCAGTAAATAGAATAGTTGATTATTCAAAGGATCTAAGTGAAAACATCGAGTCTGTTGGTGGCGTACTATCTAACATGTCATCAAAAACAGTTTTAATCAACTCGCTAGGTCTTGAGGCTAAACATGAATTCACGGGTTCTCAAGTTATAGTAACTGCAGTAGCAGAAAAAACGGGAAACCAAGGTTCAGGTTATCAAAGACAGGATAGTAGAAACTTTTATGATTTAGATTTAGAGAACGTAGCTGAGGAAGCGGCTACATCGGCTATTTCTACAATAGGATATAGAAAACAAACTATACCAACCGGAAAAAGAACCGTGATATTTGAGTCTGAAGCTGCTGCTGAATTCCTTGGTACCCTAATTCAACAGGCGTTCTCAATAGAAAGAGATCCTCGAACAACATCAAAAGTTCCATTAGGTGAACTTGTTCTAGATGATATGTTGACGGTTCATGATAATGGTCGAAATCTGCGAACATTGCAAGCTGCCGCAATAGATGGAGAAGGGACTCCTAAAATGGACCTATGTTTGATTAATAACGGTGTACCCGAAAATCGATGTTATTCTAGGGACTCTGCAAAATCCAATGGGACATTTTCAACAGGTCACGCAACATCACCTTGGACTGGATATTTCTGGACGGGTACAGGTAATGGATCAACTTATACACCAACCAATCAGATAATTGAACCAGGCAACAGTTCGTTAGATGAATTGATATCCGATACAAAAGAGGGCATCCTAGTTCGTCGTCTAAGATGTCCAGCAGCAAAAGGGCAAACAATAATGCCCGACATAATTAGAGCGGATACACAAGAATGCTGGAGAGTTAAAAACGGAGAAGTAGCAGGACCTGCGAACTATATTCGGTTTACGGACTCTCTGGTGGATACATTAAAAGATATAGAAATCGGAGACTCAACAACGGTGAAAAGTATTGGGTCCTTTGTTATTCCAGCTTTGAAAATACATTCATTATACATTAGCCAACCATCGATAATTATGGTCCAATAGGAAAACCAACTATCGCGCGCATTTTTTTTATTTATTATGATACCAGATAACTGTATTCTCTCCTAGGGGAAGGGAATTGGTTTTAAACTACAGAAGGAATAATCGCAGAACCCCTCATGAACCCTAATAACACTCGAGATCTCCATCTAATATCTCCTCAACAATCCTTCATCAGTATACAGTCATCATCTATACACTCGACGCCAAGATATCGGAGTAAACAAAGTTGAGGTCAAGACACATAATAGGCGTTACGTTAGCAGGTCGATCATGGTGACAACAAGTATAACACCCAGGAATCCAATGAAACTTGAAATTGATGTGATCTTTGGCAAGGTTCTAGGTCGGACTCCAAATATGTCTATTAGTTTTATTGCACTTGTATCTTTACACGCACCGCCAATGTTGGCATTCCTCTTAAGGGTCCTCGATGGTCGTCGCGGAACTTAGTTAGGTGTCCAAAGACTGCCCAGTCTAAGAGGGGCTCTAAATTAGAGAGATGTTCGTCTACGTCGTTTTTTCCTTTTTATATTCTTTCCGTTGAGGCTCTATATCATTAAGCTAAACATAACAATGAACGCTAAAATACCACCGACTTTGATTGCATTTTCGGAAAAGATAAAAGCTGAATAATTCGAGGAGGGCGATAGAGTTTCCGCGCATTAAGGTTAACAGGGGGATGGCTACAAAAGAGTAAACCGGAGGTTATCCCAATCCTTCACTTTTTTAAAATAAATTTCGGTATTTCCTCGGTTTACAACTATACCAAAGTTTTATTAGCAAACATATTTGTGATTACTTGTTTGATAAAATTATGACCCAGCTTTACCAGTACATGATACGAAGATTCTTGACGCTTTTCCCTGTTTTAATAGCCGTAACATTACTGGTATTTACTTTAATCCATCTCGCTCCGGGTGATCCTTTTGCATATATTTTTTCTCCTCAACAAGGGGAAGAATTCCAAACAGAATTAAAAGAGATGTATATTAAGAAATGGGGATTAGACAAACCAATTTGGCAGCAATACATAATGTGGTTATCAAATGCATTTAGAGGAGATTTAGGTTATTCCTATATGACTGGAAGACCAGTAACTGAACTCGTATTTGGTAGGATCCCCAGAACACTTGAACTCGCATTTTCCTCTTTAATATTGGCACTAATGATGGCAATCCCTTTGGGAGTATTATCTGCAGTAAGACATGGATCGGTGTTTGATCGTTTTGTGACTTCATTTTCGGTAATGGCAAATTCTATGCCTTCTTTTTGGGTTGGGATAATTATGATTACAATTTTTGCAGTAGAATTACGTCTACTTCCAACTTCAGGAGCAGGTCTGGGTATGGGTTTACTGGCTCATTTAAAATCTTTAGTCCTACCCATGACAGTTTTGGGACTGAGTCGATTGGGAATGCTTACCAGGATGGTTAGAAATAGTGTTTTAGAGATTTTAAACGAGGATTACATTGTCACAGCACGTGCTAAAGGCTTAAAGGAATATCTAGTAATTTACAAACACGCTTTAAGAAATGCACTTTTACCAGTGGTAACATTGATTGGATTGTCTTTAGCGTTTATTTTGAGCGGTTCTGTTCTTATAGAAACCGTTTTTTCATGGCCGGGTATGGGAAAGTTCTTTGTGTTACAAGCGAATAGAAGAGATTATACAACATTAATGGGTGTAAATCTAATTGTTTCCTTAACGATACTTGCGGCTATGTTAGTTACTGACATTACATATGCACTTCTTGATCCAAGAATAAGATATTAGTGTAAAAGAGGAAAAACCAGTGGAAAATAAGAAAGGTAATGCACATGAAAAAATTATCGAAAAACGAGTGTCCTATTATTACACAGTATTAAAACGATTTCTTAAACATGGACCTGGAATGTTTGGCTTAATAGTTATAATGATAACCTTGCTATTAGCAATTTTTGCGGATGATATTGCTCCTTTTGACCCATATGAGCTTAATCCACGAAATAGATTTCAAGCACCTGACAGAGTTCATTTGATGGGTACAGATAATCTTGGATGTGATATACTAAGTCGAATTATATACGGAGCTCGCTATTCAATGATTATTTCAATATCAGTGGTGATTATCTCCATGACTATAGGAGTAACATTGGGACTCATTTCTGGTTATTATGGTGGCTTTGTAGATGAAATAGTAACTCGAGCGACTGATGCCTTTATGGCTGTTCCATCATTCTTCATTTACATTACAGCATTGTCCATGTGGGATGTTAGGGGAATTTGGACAATAACACTAATAATGGGTATAATGATGTGGCCAACATTTGCGAAAGTGGTCCGTAGCGAGGTGTTATCATTAAAACAGAGGCCTTATGTGGAGGCTGGAAAATCCATGGGGGCAAGTGACGTTAGATTAATTATGAGGTACATTTTACCAAACCTATTTGGTTCAATTACAATTATTTCTTCGTTCAGAATGGCAGCCGCTATTTTAACAGAGACAGGTTTGAATTTTATTGGGCTTGGAGACCCAACAATATGCAGCTGGGGAAGCATGATAACAAGAGCACATAGATCCGGGGCTCAACTAACATTTTGGTGGGCTACACTATTCCCGGGATTAGCTATTACAATAGTGACATGGGCGTTTAATTTATTTGGAGATGGCCTTAGGGATGCTTTAGATATTAAAACTGTAACATAGAAGTGACAAATATGAGTAACGATCTGATGAGGATAAAGAATCTCTCAACTTCCTATTTCACTGATGATGGCATAGTAAAAGCTGTTTACGACGTATCTTTGGATCTATCTGCTGGACAAACAATTGGAATCGTTGGAGAATCTGGGTGTGGAAAAAGCACCTTAGGTAAGTCTATTATGCGATTGATAAGGCCACCTGGAAAGATAACTAACGGGGAAATAATATTCAATCACCAAGACATTCTGAAAATGGATGAGAAAAAAATAAGAGAAATTAGAGGGGGGGATATTGCCATGATATTTCAAGATCCAATGTCATCTTTAAATCCTGTTTTTACTATTGGCAGTCAAATAGGAGAGACTATTAAACTACATCAAAAAATCAAAAACAAACACGAGCTGGAAGAAAAAGTAGTTGCGATATTAGAAAAAGTGGGGATAAGCGATGCTTTGAGAAGGCTTTCTGAATATCCACATCAGTTTAGCGGAGGAATGAGACAACGAGTAATGATAGCAATGGCCTTGTCGTGTAATCCAAAGTTTTTGATAGCTGATGAACCCACCACTTCACTGGACGTTACGATCCAAGCACAAATTTTAGATTTAATTGGGAACTTGAAGAAGGAGTTTAACTCTGCCATTATGTTAATTACCCATAACATAGCTGTTGTTGCCGAATTTTGTGATTACGTGGCTGTAATGTACGCAGGAAAAATTATTGAATATTCTAATACTCATAATATATTTAAAAATCCTAAACACCCATACACCAGAGCCATTTTAGGTTCACTTCCAAGAATAGATTCGACATTGGAGGAGCTTACCACCATTCCAGGAATTGTCCCATCATTAATCAACCTTCCAGCAGGCTGTGTATTTAACCCTCGATGTTCAGAGAAAATTACTATTTGTAGTGAAATAAACCCAAAATACGTGGAAATAGAGCCTGAGCATTATACTTCCTGTCATTTATATAAGGAAATCAAGGAGTGACTAAATATAACCAAAGAACTTTTTTCGATAAAGAAATTAAAAAAATATTTTCCCATATCTGGAGGAGTCTTGAATAGGACAGTTGCTAGGGTGAGCGCAATTGATGATGTTTCCTTTAAAATATATGAGGGAGAAAGTCTTGGATTAGTCGGTGAAAGTGGTTGCGGAAAAACAACATTAGGAAGATGCATATTACATTTAATTGAACCAACTGATGGAGAAATAATATATAACAATAAGTCACTAAAAAGCTTGAATAAAAAAGAAATGAAAGACTTCCGAAGACAATCATCAATTATTTTTCAAGACCCGTTTCTATCGTTACATCCTCGGATGACGGTAGGTGAAATAATTGGAGAACCCCATGTGATTCATGGAACCGCTCGTGGCAAAGAAAAAGAAAAAAAGATTACTGAATGGCTCCAAAAAGTAGGACTCAACCCATATCACATTTACAGATATCCCCATCAATTTAGTGGAGGACAAAAACAAAGGATAGGAATTGCTAGGGCTATGATATTAAACCCAAAATTTGTCATTGCAGACGAACCTGTAGCAGCTCTTGATGTTTCAGTCCGCGCATCAATAATAAATTTAATGAAAACGTTTCAAAAACAATACAATATAACTATACTTTTTATTTCCCATGATATAGCGGTCGTTCGACAAATTTGCAATAGAATTATTGTAATGTATCTAGGCAAAATCTTTGAAACAGCCAAAGTTCCTGAACTTTTTGATGAGCCTTTACATCCCTATACAAAAGCCCTTTTGTCATCCGTACCAATACCAGATCCCGATGTTAAAAAAGAACGAATAATCTTAGAAGGAGATGTTCCAACACCTATAAATCCTCCAACTGGTTGCAGGTTTCATCCAAGATGTTTTGAGAGAATGCCTATCTGTTCAGAAGTTGAACCTAAAAAGATTGAAATAAACGAGAACCACAGTGTTTTCTGTCATTTGTATAAATAAAAAAACAAAATTGATGAATCACGCGCAATATAATAAACCTATATAGATTCATAGTTCAGTCACACCGTTGTAATAAACGAGGCATCTTTGTGAATTACGTTCAGGGTGAATGAAGATATCGGCATCCATATTCTCAACCAGCTTTGGGACCACCTGGAGGTTTTTTCCCGTTTTTCAAGAAGGGGGCACCGGTGACCGTAATATGTGCTTCTGGCTCCTGGTTACTTAGGTAATGGTTTCCTTCTAGTTTTTTTACATTTTTTGGTTCCATCTAGGACATAATATATATATTGGATGGATAATCCAACCATAGAGTGGCAGCCAACCGGGGTCCCTTTCATAGCCAGGCTACAAGGGCCAGCATAATCGCAGTCATGACTGCGGCCTGCATCATTAGCAACTACCTCCTCATCGGGGTCTTCAACGTCAAACTCATGGACCTTATCGTCTTCTCCTCGGGATTTCTCTTCGGACCCGCAGTAGGAGCAAGTATCGGGATCCTCTCCTGGCTCGTTTACGGGACCATTAATCCCTACGGGTTCTCACTCCCTATCTTGGTATCCACATCCCTCATGGAGAGCCTCTATGGCGTCGTGGGAGGATTCCTAGGGACCAAAGGAAGAATAGGCAGAGGCCTAATGTCAAACCTCAAGTTCGGCATCATTGGGTTCTTACTAACATTCATCTACGACCTTGTCACCAACATCGTCACAGGGCTCTCAACAGGGATACCCGTAGCAGTTACTATAATCACGGGGATCCCATTCGCAATACTCCATGAGAGCTCTAACGCTGCATTCTTCTTCTTTGGAGTGCAACCTCTAGTATCAGCAGTAGGCCGCCTCATCCCGGAAAGTGCAAAAAATGGATGAAAAAAAGAATATTTGGATGTGGGCCTCGGCGGTCCTCCTATGCACAACAATCGGGGCATCTTACTTTGCCCTGAACTATCAGTACCAGAACACGAGGATCCAAGGGGACTACGAAGCTCTCATTGAGGACGTCAAGGGACTAACCCTAACGATTAGCATGATGATCGACTATGGAGACGGCAACGTCATCTGGTTCAACAACACTATGCTCCCATTGGACATCAACCTCTTAAAGGCTCTTGAGCTCCTCGCTGATATTGAGTACACCACAGGGGAGTATGGGGCGTTTGTAGAGGAGGTCAACGGGGTCGGCGACGACTCCACCAAGTTCTGGTACTGGTTTTACCTTGATTCTGAGACGGGGGCTTGGGTTTTAGGTCCGAGCGCCGCTGATTCATGGTTGCTCCACGACGGCGATGTTGTCTCATGGAAGTACTCCGACGGATAACCCTTTTTTCTAACGGGAATTGTTATAGTCAGCCGAGACAACCCAGGAGAGAACAGGCTTGGACCCACTGAGTATCCTTAAAGAGATCGCGGGGAAGGTGGCTCCTGGACGCCACCCTGCCTACACCGAAGCCCACGCTCTTATGTTGCTAGAGACCATAGGCTCGGGCATACGAATAGGGCGCCAGCAGCTCTCTCGGGAATTGGAGCTCGGGGAAGGGACAATAAGGACCCTCGTCAGACGGATGAAGGCCATAGGCCTCGTCGAGACCAGCCGTGCAGGGATGAGCCTGACTGGCGACGGTATGACATTTCTTGAGACTCTTGGAGATCTGACCTGGGGATGCGACCTCACGGCTATTCCCATTACAGTGGGTAGCCTCAACCACGCAGTGCTCGTTAGGGGAGCTGCCCCGAAAGTCAAATGTGGCCTAGAGCAGCGGGACATCGCCATCATAGCTGGGGCTTCGGGTGCCACAACTCTCGTCCTAGACGATCAGGGGCTCAGGATGCCCGGAATGGAAACGCCCATCGTGGAATCGGTCCACAGCCTTATCATAGGGAAGCTGGGGCCTCGTCCGGGAGACGTAATAATTATCGGGTCCTCTGATGATCAAATCCTCGCCGAGATAGCTGCCAAGTCAGCAGCTTTGAAGCTCCTCGGGAACTAAACCTCTTTCTGATTGGATTGAAGATCTACCTTTAAAAAAATCACACACCGTTTACCCTCAAAGGAAAGAGGATAACTCCAATAGCCCCACGCGCATCGCGTGAAAGCTCGAGGCATTCTCATGCAATGGTGTTTATTGAACCGCTGTGGCAAATGAGAGGTCAACCCAAGCTGTGTAAGGAGGCGCTATCAAAGGCTTGATCTATGTCAAATCCGCATAATAACTCATGTTTGGTTTCCTATTAGCTGAGATTAATACCCATGCTCAGGCATCTCCAACCTCTTGTTCGAAAAAGACATAGAAACACGCCTTAGGATAATGACAGAAAACGACATATCTCCAAGAGCTTCCTGACGCCATTTCCGATCATGATAATAAAGGAGAATATGATCTCATACTAATGCAGTTAAGAAAAGCCAGGATCAGCTTGTGGGTTTCGCTTAGATGAGCCCCTCCGACAAGGATGCTTATGATGGTCTGGAAAGGGCTCTAAAATTCAGTCTCAAAGGTTTTATGATCGATCATTCGTACCACAAGACGAGCTTTAAAAGGATTTTACAGGTCGAGGGGATAATTGTCTCGTGCGTGGACTAAGGATTCCCCTCCTAATTAATTCTGGAAATATCAGCACGCTGATCCGACATAAGTCATATTATGTAGCTCTTGACAGGCTGGATTTTAAGCTCCCTTGAATGAGGTTCCCTACTAGCTTCAAATTACCAGGAGTGGAGGAGCTGATGCTGGTCCATTAGAACATTTACGTGAATACGGGAGGGCACCACAATACCCCGGTTATACTGTCTTTGCTTGAGGAGGTCGACCCAATGTAATTCTGCATGGGAACAAAATCTCCTGTGAATCATCCTGCACTATAATAGAATTCCGCCATAAAGAGATGGTCAAGAACTAGCGAGAATTTTATTTTCTATAAAAGAATGCGGAGAGAACATTCTGTGATTTACTCTAGTTTTGTTCTCTTTTTTTTAATTTTACTTCACTTTTTTGGCGCATACAAGTAATTGGGGATATAGAGAAGTATATTCCATAAGATTTTATGTTGTGACGGAGCTGCCCAAAGTTTCTGGAAAGAGGTTGCTTTATTCTTTTTATTTAAAGTACTTATGCGTATGAGGAGAGGGAGTCACGAGTAGCTTGAGATTTATATGAGACTGAAAAACTACGATCCTGTGAGGATTAAGCGAAAAAATAAATTATAGACATATTTACAGTTCTGCTACGAATATAAGGTATTGAGAAGGTTGGATAAACCTCACCCCCAACTTGTGGCTATTGGAAAAATATTAGAGGATAAGTTCTAAACCTATATTTTAATCAAAAGCGACGCTAGTGGTGGATCACAAGCGCGCCTCTGGGAGACCTGAGGGAATTAAAATCTGTGACATACCACGATTATGATTAGCTGCCCTACCCATAGACTTTGAGCCGGTGAAAAATCTGTTAAAAGAACTCGAAAGAGTTCAGCTATTTATAAAATGAGATCGTGGCTTGAAGTGCAACAGGTGTGTATAATAGCCTGTGTGTGAGCTCAATAGCTGCTAATTTGCATTTTAGGGAGAAGATGTTTTCCTAGCATTTAATAGGAGGCTCAGCTCTAATCCCACGAGATTTGAATGCCCAAGAAGAGAACTAGTGGTGGACGCTCAAAGGGCAGCAAGGGTCGATCAGGCACGGTACAGTGCAGTCTCTGCGGGGCCCAAGTCCCTAAGGACAAGGCGAAAAGGCTGACAAAGTACACATCCCTAGTTGAGCCGAGGCTACTCAAAGAACTCAGGGCCAGTGGAACCCAGATCGCCAGCTATAGGTCCACAAAGCACTATTGCATCAGCTGTGCAGTTCACAGGGGGGTAGTGAAGATCAGAAACAAGAACGAGAGAAAAACGGTCCCTCGACGGGCTGGAAGAAGAAGAAGAAAATACTAACTTGTTTTTACTTCGTTCATAAAGTAAGCTACCCTCTGGACAACAGTCAAGTTAGCAATCATAGCTAGAATAATTATCCCGTAGCCAATAAATTCAATTTGATAATAGGCGCCTAGAGTCGCGACTACAAGAAGGAGCATCCTTTCAGCCCTCTCGGCAAAACCCACAGCGATCATAGCGACTCCTACAGCCTCGGACCGAGCCCTTACGTAACTGACCATAAGGGAGCCGATGAGGGCAGATACCCCCCATATGGGATCGCAGAGCCCCGAGATGACGATTGCTCCAAGGACTACTGCGTCAGAGTATCTGTCAGCCACGGAGTCGAAGAACCCACCGGATTTAGTGACTTTCCCGGTTTTTCTGGCTAGGATGCCATCGAAAGCGTCCAGTATCCCGGAGAGGAGAATGAAAGAAGCCGCAACAATAAAGTAAATCCGATCTATTCTCCAGTGGAGATATGCCCAAGCTGATGCCGTTGAAGCTAGTAGGCCCATAACCGTAAGGGCATTGGGAGTCACACCTATTGAGGCTAGTGGACCTACCCCCAGGCCTACTATCTCCTCAAACTTTTTCTTAAGCCTACTGGAAACCAAGGCTAACGCCTCCTTATCTGGGCGTGTAAAGCTTAAGTCTCGTGGTATTATCCTATCTGCCGTGAACTTTTGCCAGAAACCATCTAGGATTTTTGCTGTTTCCATTATAAATTGTGTTATCCTGTTAAAAGAAACTTGAAATACGCCGACATATTACATAAAGCGTTCAATTAGAGGAGTTGGTGGCATAATGAAGAACGACGGAAACCCAAAGATGGGTTCATACATGGTCCCGGACCCTCTGAGCGATGGCATGGTTGAAGTACTTGGGGCTTCGGAGGTCTATGGGGACGCGAACCCACCTAGGAAAGGAAAGGTTAGGGACGTTTATGATCTAGGAGAGGAGCTACTCATCGTCACCAGCGACCGGATCTCATCCTTTGACGTCGTCTTTCCCAATCTCATACCCCACAAGGGGAGGAGTCTCCACGCACTAAGTGTTTTCTGGTTCAAGAAAACGGAAAAAGTCTTTCCCAACCACTTCAAGGAGATGGTGGACGACCGCAGCATGCGGGTAACCAAAGCGGAGCGCATAGATGTCGAGTGGGTCTGCAGGGCATATCTTTACGGTTCGGCCTGGAGGGCCTATAGGAACGGGGCTAGGACGGTTAGTGGCATAGACCTCCCAGACGGCCTCGTGATGGCAGAAGAGCTCCCAGAGGTCATTATAACCCCCACCACCAAGAGCGATGTAGGCCACGACATGGAGATTAGTAGAGAAAAGGCCATCGAACAGAGTCTCATCACCCGGGATGAGTGGGATCATCTTGAGGAGGCCACCCATAACCTCTTCACCTATTACAGGGAGACTGCAAAGAGCAGGGGATTTATCATCCCGGATTTCAAGCTCGAATTCGGCCGGCTTGACGGAGGTTTAATCCAGATCGATGAGCCCCCCACCCATGATTCTGCCAGATACTGGGCTGAGGCGTTCTACGAGCCCGGGAAAGGCCAGGAGGCAACATGCCTAGACAAAGAGTTCCTCCGCGAGTGTCTCAGACGGATCGGATACATAGGGGATGGGCCACCCCCCGTCATACCTGAACCTGTGATCCGGGAGGTCTCAAAGCGGTGCATCGCCTCTCATAGAATAATCACCGGCCAGGTTACTCTCAAAGACTTAGACCTGAAGACTGTGGACGAGGTAATGAAGGAGCTGGAAACCTGAGCTTAAGGGAGAGCTGCGGCATCTACGGAGTCCAGGCTGGAGCCGAGGAGGCCTTTCCATACCTTTACTGGGGCATGCTCTCCCAGAACCATAGGGGACACCAGAGCCATGGATTCGCAACCTACAATGGGAGTCTCAAACGGTACTCGGAGATAGGGTTAATCCCCCCAATAAGTAATGCAGGAAGGATGGACGGGTTGAGGAACCTCAAGGGGAGCATCGGGATTGGGAACGTCCGGTACACCACCTCGGGCCCTTCTGATTTGAGCGGCCTCCACGGGGACGCGATGCCAATTATTGCCTCACAGGGGGGGCGATCCGTCGCGATTTCTTTCAACGGGAACGTGGTGAACGTCCGAAGCCTCCAAGAGCTCGTGGGGGTAGAAAAAGACCGTTCCGATGCCCACGCCCTATGTAAGCTGATACTTCAGGAGACCGGGAACTTAGGATCAATTGAGGAGGCCGCCCGGAAATGCATGGAGGAGGTGGAGGGCTCATTCTCCATCACTGGACTGGACAGCGAAGGTATACTCTTCGCGTTTAAGGACCCCTATGGTATAAAGCCCCTCTGTCATGGCTCTAAAGGAAACGTGAACGCGTTCAGCTCGGAAAGTGTTGGCCTCGATATTAATGGGATAAACCTAGAGCGAGAGGTAGAGCCAGGGGAGTTCATAAAGGTCTCAGGTAGCGAGGTCACCCGGGAGCAGCTCTATCCATGCAAGAGGAAGGCTTTCTGTGCCTTTGAGTTCTCCTACTTCGCGCGGCCAGACTCAAGGTTCAACGACACCTATGTCTACCTGGCCCGGCAGGGCTTCGGGGCCAACCTAGCCAAGGCCTCCCCTGGTATCGTAGAGAGGTGCGACGTGGTCCTCTCCCTACCAGAATCGGCTAATGATGCAACCTATGGTTTCCACGAGGAGTCGGGACTTACCTGGGACATGGCAACTAGACGGCACAGGTATGTCACTCAAAGGGCCTTCATCACAGGGGGAACAAAGCGGGGTAGCATCATCGATAGGAAGATAAACATCCTAGAGCCGAGGATTAAGGGGAAGAAGCTAGCTGTAGTCGACGACAGCATCGTTCGAGGGGAAACGACCCGGAGGGTGATCTCCAAGCTTAGGGCCTTTGGAGCTGCGGAAGTCCACATGTTCGTCACATTCCCTAGGATCACAGGTCCATGCTTCTACGGCATTGACATGTCCACCTACACCGAGCTCATTGGAGCCTGGAAGGAACACGAGGAGATAGCAGAGACTATAGGGGCTGATACTGTTAACTACCAGTCAATAGATGACTACGTCCGGGTAACTGGTATGGCTAAGGATGAGTTCTGCTTCGGCTGTGTAACAGGAGAGTACCCTACGCCCCTGGCCATGTATCTCGCTAAAAAGATGCGGGAACAGATCAAACTGGGCGAATCTGAGAAAGGTAGGATCTATGAGAGCGCTGTAGCCCGCAGCAGAGAGCAGTCTTAGCTAGTATCTCCAATCCTTCATATTCCGGCTCTTTGATCCAACTAGAATACTGGGCAGAAAAAACTTCAAAAATTCAGAGGTTTGATCAAAGTATAGCGGCAATACAGACCCTGCGCTCGCAAAAACGAGAGCCCTGAGGCGCAGTCTTATTTAGTCTCATCAGTTTAGTAAGAGTTCGAAAATGTCCAGGATCGCGCTGATTATAGGTAGCACATCCGACAAAGAGATAGGAGACAAGGCAGAAGCCATCTTAAAAGAGTTCGAGATCGAATATGACTATCAGGTCTACTCGGCACATAGGAACCCCAAGGCCCTCCAGGAGTACATCGTAGCGTCGGACGCGTCAATCTACATCGCCGTCGCGGGGCTCTCCGCGGCCCTCCCCGGTTTCATCGCTGCCCACACTCTGAAGCCCGTCATCGGGGTCCCCAAGGACGCTAAGCTCGGTGGAATCGATTCCCTGCTCTCCATCGCCCAGATGCCCCCCGGAGTCCCTGTGGCCACCGTTGGGATCGACAACTCCAGGAACGGAGCGCTGCTCGCTATAGAGATTCTAGCCCTATCCGATGAAGGTCTGAGAGAAAAATTGGTCGAGTATCACCGGAAGAGGGCGGCTAGAACTTAGCCTCCACGTACCGGACGATGGACTCGAAGAAGATCCTGCCATCCCCGTACTCGTCGGGACACCCCTTCTTGGTCCACTCGGGCATCAAGTAGCCGAAGTAGGACCTCTCCGGATGTGGCATAAGCCCCAGAACGTTCCCCTCGGGGTTGCAGATGCCCGCAATGTCGTGGTAGGCTCCGTTGGGGTTCTCGGGCCAGGCGCCCTCGGGGTAGGAGCCGTCCCCCTTGACGTATCTGAAGACAAGCTGGTTCTGGTCGTAGAGTCTCTCCAGCCATTCCTCGGTCTTGTCCTGGGGCATGATGAAACGTCCCTCTCCGTGGGCGATGGGGCACGCGATGACCTGACCCTCTGGGACGCCCTGGAGCATCTCGCAGTTCCCCTTCCCGATGTTCTTAATCCTGATCCAGCGGTTCTGGTAGCCGTGGCTGCTGTTCGCGAGGGCGACCTGGGGCTCGGGGCTCCGTCCCTCGAAGCCGGGGAGGAACCCTGTCTCCACTAGGACCTGGAAGCCGTTGCAGATGCCGATGACGGGGCGTCCCGTGTCCACGTATTCCACCATCTCCCTTCCGATGTGGGACTCCATCTCTTTGGCCCAGATGGCGCCGCTCCGGACGTAGTCGCCGTAGCTGAATCCCCCGGGGAAAACGAGGACGTTGTAGTCGAGGAGGTTCTTTTTCTTGAAGACCTTCTGACTGTGGACGAGGTGGGCCCGGACCCCAAGGTCTCTGAAGGCTCTCAAGGTTTCGAGGTCGCAGTTGGTTCCCGGCGCCCTCATGAGGAGGACGTCGATCTCTTCCCGCCTCATCTCGGGTCCTCCAGGGGGGTCTTCCATGCCCGGATAAGCGTCTTGAGCGGCAGCTCGATGATGGGCTCCCCTTTTTTTGCAAGTCTCAGCGTTTTCTCCTCCTTCACATTACCGATTCGGGCGAAGACCGAGTCATTCATGATGGATTCGAACTCTCCGCAATCCTTCTCCGGCACCTCCACCAGAAGCCTCCCGTTGGACTCGGAGTAGAGCGCAAAGTCGTCCCTCATATCCTTAGACAATGGTACTTTGGAAAGGTCTATGTCTATGCCCAGGTCTCCCGTGAAAGCCATCTCGGCGGCGGAGACCCCCAGCCCCCCTTCGGAGAGGTCGTGGCAGGCCCTCACGATGCCCCTGTCCATCGCCTCGTTCAGGCGGGCGTAGGCTATGATATTCTTCTTGGGCTCTAGTTTGGGTACGGATGCTCCCAGCTTTCCGTGGAGTGCGTAGTACTCTGAGCCTCCCAGCTCGGGTTTGGTGGTTCCGATGATGTAGAGGGCGTTTCCCGCCTCCTTAAGGTCCATTGTCACAGCCTTCCGGATATCCGGGACGATCCCTAAGGCCGTGATGAGGAGGGTCGGGGTTACCGGACCTAGGGGGGACTCGTTGTAGAGGCTGTCCTTCCCCGAGACGAAGGGGGTCCCGTAAGCCTTCCCCACGTCGTGGCAGGCCCGGGAGGCGAGAACCAGTCCCCCGAGGCGGTCCTCGTATTCTGGGTTTCCCCATGTAAAGTTGTCCAAGAGGGCGATCCTGCGCCCCCCCACTGAGACGTTGTTCCTGACCGCCTCGTCGATGACTGATGCCGCCATCCAGTAGGGGTCTATGAGCCCGTACCGAGGGTTGATGCCGCTGCTGATCGCGATGCCCCTCCAGTTGTCGTCGAGGGGCTTGAGGACAGCGGCGTCGCTGGGGCCTGCGTTCCAGCCCTGGAGAGGCTTCACCACTGTCTGGCCTTTCACCTCTTGGTCGTAGCGGCGGACCACCTTCTCCTTGCTCGCGATGTTATACGATACCAGAAGGCTCAGTAGGATGGAGCCTAGGTCGTCTGGCTCAGGAATCTCGGGTTCCTCGAGCATGGGTGGCGCCCAGTTCGTGGTGCGTTCGAGCTTGGGAGGGTTAAAAAGAGGTCCCAGCTCCATCTCGGCGACTTTAACCCCATGATAGTAAATGTCCGCCTGTCCAGTCTCGTTGTATGTGCCCAGGACTGTGGTCTCCACCTGTTCATCGTGAAATATGGATACTACCTCGTCGATGTTCCCCGTAGGGACGGCGAGGAGCATCCTCTCCTGGCTCTCGGAGACCCATATCTCCCAGGGGGCCATGTCTGTAGCCTTGAGGGGCACCCTGTCCAGGTGGGCCTCGACCCCTAGTCCGTATGTTTCTGCGGTCTCGCAGACTCCGCAGCTGAGGCCTCCGCCGCCGATGTCGGTGATGCCAGAGCCGAGTTTGCGGTCGCTAACCTCCTTGAGGGCTCTCTTGATCTTCTCCTCCTCGATGGGATTCGCGATCTGAACCGCTGGCCGGGAGACCTCCTCGGACTCCTCGGTGAGCTCCGCGGAGGCGAATGTAACCCCGTGGATTCCATCCCGGCCCGTCCTACCCCCGACTAGGAGCACGCTGTCCCCGGGCTTCACCGCTCTGATGTATTGATCTTTTGGGATGACCCCGACGCAGCCGGCGTAGACCACCACGTTCCCAGTGTAGTTCTCATGGAATATGGTGGCCCCGTTCACCGTGGGTATCCCGATGCTGTTCCCGTAGCTCCCGATGCCGTCCACGACTCCGCCAAAGATGTATCGGGGATGCTTCACCCCCTCGGGGAGTTTCTCATATGGATAGTTCAGAGGCCCGAAGCAGAGGACGTCTGTGCATGCGATGGGGTTCGCCCAGACGCCTAAGATGTCCCTGATGACCCCGCCTAGGCCGGTGGCTGCTCCTCCGAAAGGCTCTATGGCGGAAGGGTGGTTGTGAGTCTCCACCTTGATGGCGATCCCCACCTCGTCGGTGAGGTCTACGATTCCTGCGTTGTCCTCGAAGACGCTGTAGCACCACTCCGGCTCCAGCTCGTCGATGAGGCTCCTGAAGTAGGTCTTGAGGAGGCCGTCTACGGTGCCCTCGGGGGTGTGGATGATCCCCGCGAAGGTCTTATGGCTGCAGTGCTCGCTCCAGGTCTGGTCATATGTCTGGAGCTCCAGGTCCGTCGCCTTCCTCTCCCTCACCACGTAGCCGTCCCGGATGTGGCGGAGTTCATCGATGCTGAGGCCGAGACCTAGGGTGGAGGCTATCTCTCGGAGGTCGTCGTCGCTCGCGTTGAGGAGATCGACATCATGGTGCTCGAAGGGATGAGGGCTTCTAGTGATGCGGGCCATCAGGCTTCACTGATCTCGAAGCTGTAGTCGTCCTTCGTGGGGTTGGTGAGGAGCCTCCGGCACATTTCGTCGAGGACCGCCTTGGCGGACTTTCTGTCATCAGCCCGGAACGAGACCTCATAGGCCTTGCTGGCCCGGACATCGTCGACATTATACCCGAGCCCCCTGAGGGAGTTGGCGGCTGTCTCTCCCTCAGGATCGGAGTATCCCTTCTTGAGGCTGACGTAGACCTTTGCGTTGAACTTCATTTACTAGACCTCACGGGGATATCTCGTGGATTCCTTGTATAAATGATGTTAGGGGCTGGATGCGATCCCATGAGATGTATTAACATGTTAAATTTATTAATCTTATCTGGGACATATTAACAAAATCAGTACATATTACATGGATCGGTCAAAAAATCCGCTGAATCAGAAGTATTCGGTGATCTTCCTCTGGGAGATGGTCTGCCTTAGGAGGAAACCGGCATCCATCCACTGCTCCAATGGGATGCTGAGCCTGCTCTGGAGCCTCGCCATGGCCTCATCCAAGGTGGCGTAGACCATTGGGGGCTGCCTCATTGCGTTCCTGACGTTCTCCCTTACCTGCCAGACCCCAACCGGGAGGATGTAGTCAGGATAGGCCTCTCGGATGATGAATACCCGGGCTTGGCGCCTCTCCTTCATGAGGTGCTCCATCACGGCGAGCCTCCCCGAGTAGTAGCAGCCCCCCATGGATGCGTACTTGCTCCGGCCGTTGTAGCCCTCCCAATCTGTGATGATCGCGACGTGACTCGTACTCGGGTTCCAGACTGTTCCTGGGTACCACGCCTCGTAGGCCTCGTAGCCCCAGGCGTCGGGGACGAGGAGGACCTCGAACCTGTTCCCCATATAGTCGGACTCGTAGATCTCGTAGTTGTTGATTAGGGGGAAGTGCTTGGTCTGCCGGGCCATGTCCTTCCCTAGGATGTCGTCGACCGCGGTGATACTCCACCGAGTGGGGACGAGGCGCCTATTCTTCTCGACCCCGAAGCTCCCCATGCTGAACGCCTTCATGATCTGGGTCACCGGGACACCCTCCTGGTAGAGCGCCTTTGTGGCAGGAGCCGCCTTGAAATCGGTGTCGTAGTGAGCCTTCTCCATCTCCCTGTTCCACCGGATGTACCCAATCTCTATCCGCTCCAATGGGGCAGTGGGTCCAATGGGCTGAACGTCGGCGTCGACCCTGAAGCTCCTACGGGGCCTCTTCTTGAGCTTCATCTCTGTCTCGACGTAGTGCTCTGCGAGGCTGAGCTCCCGGGTTCTGTCCATGATGCGCCCCGCTTTCTCGGGCTTCCGGACGTTGACCCTGGTCATCCCCCTGATGAGTTGGCTCCGGTAGTCTATGATCTCGTCGATGGTTCGTCCCATCCACTGTTCCGGGGAGTCGAGAATGGACGTGTCCCCGTAACGGTTGGGTGCTAGTGGGCCGATGTTGACGTAGGGGTAGCCGAAGCGGCCCACGAAGACGCTGGGGGGGGATGAGCCGCTGATCTCTGTGCCTTTGATGCTTCTCCAGATGTTGAAGTGGGAGGCGGCCCGGGCCACCACGGGGCAGCTCGTCTTACCGCAGAGGAGCTTGGAGCCCTTGCAGACAGCGCATATGCTCCCCGAGGGCGCCTGCATCTTCAGATAATCGTTGGTGTAGTCTAGACCAGACCCCATCCTAGGGTCCCCTGAGAACATTTCCCGGATCCAGACGTTCTTGGGCTTCTGAACCCGCTTCGTGATCTTCTTACCCAACTCGGGGAATGCTCTGAGCAGGGCCGATAAATAGATTGAGGGGGAGATTAAAGGAGGGACTGTGATGAAAGTGCTCGATCTCAGATATTAATAACTTTCACATCACTAATAATCACGCCAGTTTGTATATGATTCGCAGTATTCTACACCAGAATCATAAAGCAGATCTGTGTTGAGGACGCTTGCTAGAAACTAAATGGTATTTCCAGCTCGGTTGTCCTCCTATTCGGGGGCCTGTTCTTCTTACATGACAAGTTGGGCACATATACCTCGGGTATGCTCAACGCGGGCCTTGTAAAGTTCCACTTTCGTACCCTAGGAGAGACCTCCTGAGTGGTAGGTTTAACTGTCCTCCTCCTAGGTTGATACCAAGGGTTTTCTCCGGGTTTCAAGACCTTCGCGAATATGTACATCATCTAAGCATTCATAAATGGAATATAGCTTGAGGGTTAATCTCAGTACAGATATTCGGCCATAGCAGCAAGTTCTGAGTTTCTCAAGTATTAAATCTGTCCGGGAGGGCTTCTTCTCTATATCCAGAGAGAACTCTGAAAAGACCCCACAAACGCGAGGGGTTTGTCAAGAGGTCCGGTGGATTAGTCTCCAGGATATAGAGAACTATAGAGTTAACCTTCATGGCCCTTGATTATCCCCTAAGAGTGCCCGTGGGAATTGAACCCGAAATCTACCTAATTAAAGTGGGATATACTATAAAATTCGTGTTCAAACTCAAAGGATCCTTAAAAGACTCAGAACAGTTCGACATATTCAAACTGGTAAAGCTCCTGAAGGGCGAGACAAGATTATTGGATAGTAAGAGACTCAATGTCCCTCGGATAATAGGTTAACAGCTCGCATCCATCCTCAGTGATGACAGCGGTGTCGGAGTGACGGAAGCCGGCATATCCCAGTTCATAAATTCCAGGCTCGATGCTCACCACCATCCCCGGCTGCAGCTCGGAGTCGTTTCCAATGTCAAGCCAGGGGGGCTCGTGCCCTTCGAGGCCAATGCCATGGCCGGTGTGATGTCTCATGAGGGCGGTGTATCCGGCGTCCCGGATTACATTTCCGGACGCCTTATCCACCTCGCTGCACTTCACCCCAGGCCCAAGGGCCTCGATAGCAGCGTCTTGAGATTCCATCATTACCCTAAAGTAGTTCTTCATCTTGGGGGTGGGCTCCCCCACAATCATAGTCCGCTCTAACTCACTGCAATAGCCCCCAACATCAGAGCCGGCTCCAGTTACCAGGACATCCCCCTTCTCAATCATCTTAGGAGTCCCTATACTATGAGGCATAGCGGATTTCCACCCCACCTGACCACGGAAACCGGCTGACGCAGGGGACCTCCTTGTTAGAGTCTCGTACTCGGATCCCAGCGTCTTTTTCATGATTGATGATGCTTCCATACTGGCCATGAGACTCACTTCGACGTCCCACCTACCTGGAGAGGAATAGTCCTGGAGGAACTGATGCGCGAGGTTTCCCCATTTCGCACTCTCCCTTATGAGGGCAACCTCCTCCTCAGACTTGCGGAGCCTCATTTCCCAGAGAATGTCCCCCGCCCTCTCAAACTCGGCGTCCGGCATCTTCTCGGGAAGAGGAGGACCCGTATATCCCATAATCCCCGCCGCCCCAGCTGGGTTGTCGGTGCCAATCTTGGACTTCCCGTAGCCGAGGTCAATAAGCCACTCGGAGAACTTATCGATTGGGTGTACATCCCCGGGGTAATCAAGATAGGTCCTAACTTCCCCTATGAGGTCTGTCTGATGCCCTAGGTGATCCGCCTCTAGGAGTGGCCCAAGGAAGACCAGGTCCCCGTCAGGAGGAACCAGTAAAATTGCCGGCCTCTCCGTGGTTATGTGGCTAAAGTGGGAGAGATAGAACATGCTCTTCCCTCTAGTGAGAAGGAGAGCATCGAGTCCCCTCTCCTCCATGACTTTCCTTATATCTGAAATCCTCCTGCGGTACTCGCTCCGGCTTATTCTGAGCTTTACCATTTACGCACCCTCGCGCTTACATCTATTCAATCACGATAAAGAATTATCGAAACAACAAGGACTACAATCGGATCTCACCGGTATTACTCATAAGAAGTAAGACCATATGTGCATAAAATGACTTTTGATGCTACTACAGAGTCTTTTCTGAAAATACAGAAATAAGATATTCGTAAAACATCTTTTTGAAAAAAATGAAGACTATAACATAAAGAGTATTAAGCCAACTCTATTTTAACCTTAAAATAGATATGGCTTAGAGAATGCTCGAGGAAAGAGGATCATTCATGATTTTAGACGACGCATTCCTTGCATTAAGGACACCACGCGCGTTGTGCAGAAATAATTTGCGAATCAACCAGCACTAGGTTAACTATTCCACCTATTTTATAATCACGTGCGCGAAAGGAGTTAACCCTCGCCGTAGACGAGCTTCATCTCGTCGAAACTGAGCTTCTCTCCGGCATCCAGCTTCCGTTTAGCTATTGCGACAAACTCCTTCCGCTTATCGGCTACGATCTTGTCTCGCTTCTCCCGCAGGAAACGTGTCTCATCCTGTGAGAGCCTCCGCATCTTTTTCAACTCTGGGATGATCTCGTCGAGCTCCCTGCCGACCTCCTTGAGGGCTTTTAGAGCATCCACAAACATTTTGTGGGCCTCGTCTGATCTCTTTCTCTCTTCATCTGCCTGCCTGTAGAAGGCAAGCATCCTCTCGTGATGCTTCTGCCCCGTATGCCGGAGGGCGTCCATCTCACCCCGGGTCTTCCGGATCTCTATCCCTACGGCATTGGAGTCCGCGAGAGACATCAGGTACATATCGTCCCGGGTGTCAAGCTTCCTATGCTCCTCTACCTGAGCCTTCAGGTACTTTGCCCTTTCGATGAGCTCCGCTTCCCTATCCTTTATCACTAAAGTAGGGGTGGTAGAGAGCTCCCATTCTATCTCTCGGATCCCCTCCAGGAGCCTCCATCTGGGCCTTAGCCCCCTTCTATCCCCATCGTTCTCTTTATAGATCTCCCCTGCGACCTCCCGCTTTGCCTCGAGACGCTCTCTAAGACCACCGAGCCTTCCTTTGAGTCCAGCGACCCTCGCGTTCACCACATCTCTCTCGGCCTTCGCGTTATTAGCTTTCAGTCGCAGCTCTCTCACGGACTCATTGAGATGATCTCTCTCCTTCCTCCGCGTCTCCCTCTCTTGGTTGAAGCCATCCCGCTTCTTGAATAGTTCAGAGGCTTGTTCCTCTAGGGCACCCATTTCGTCATTAGTCATCTCAGATCTATGATTCCCGAAAAGATCTTTTCTTCTCGTCTCTAGCAAAGATACCTCGATATCTAAAAACTATACGGCGATCCCTAGGATCCTAGACTTAAACGCTGTGGAGATCCTCTTTCCGTAATCTAGGCTCTATATGAGCCAATGAGACACTGTAAGTTGATTCATCTAACCTACCACGTGAACGATGGCCTCAGCGTAACTCTGATCGATCACGAATCTCACTAATGCCTTCACATCATCGGCCAGCCCCTACCAACTCGCTACCCATTATATAGATTGCCATACAAAGGACTCATGGTCTCGAATCCTAGTACCTAACAAGACAGCTCACAAAAGGTATTATCTTCCCCAAGTGATTCGTCTACATCTCATGTGGAGACTCAAAGCCAAGCTCCGCCCGGTCATAGTCTTTCACTTTGTGATCCATTTCGCGTTCATTTTCTTCCTCTCATGGGTCCTCCTGTCACTACTGCTAAGATTTGACCCTGTCACCATAATAGCAGTGGGATTCCTGCTAACGATCACATCTCTCTTCATGGAGGTGATGATAGGCTCCAGCCAGGTCGTCAACCATCTGGACCCCCGATGGCTCAGTGAGGCATCCGACCCCGTCATCTGGGCTCTGGTCCATGGGGAGGCCAGCAGGGCTGGGATCAAGATTACGAAGATTGGAGTCATCAATTCAGAGTCCCCAAATGCGTTGATAGCGGCCTCATTTAGGGGGGAGCCTATACTCCTCCTCACTAAGGGCCTGATGCAAAGACTCAGTTACCGTGAGATGAGAGCGGTGATATCCTATATGATAGGGACCTCGATGTCAGGTTTCCTAGTTGCTGCAACAATGTTTGCTGGGATCCTCATTCTCTCATACAGGTTAACGAGCAGATACATCGAGAGCAGAATGGGCAACCCCAGGGAGCAATTCGTCGACAAAGTCATGGCTGCAATCGGATACATCCCATTCGCCCTTACTGTGTCCCAATACGTTACCGCGACGCATTCTGCTTCCTCCTTTGGCGACAGGTATGCTGTCGACCAAACAAGAGATCCATCGGCTTACATTATGGCTCTCATAAAGGTCGCGAACGACACGGCATCTCAATCCGATAGGGACAACAGAACCTTGTTCACCCCCGTCAAGGGACTAATGTTCATGGATCCCACCCTGGCTATACGAGACTATCCTGTCCTTTTGAAGGCAGCAAGGAGCCAAGGCATCAGATTAGAGATGATTCCAGGACACAGTCCTGAAACATTAGAATCATCAGAGGTGGAGTATCATGTCTTCGAGTGGTTCTGGAGTCAGCCCGGCCCCTTAGAAAGGTTCAGAGGGGCAATCAGAGCCGGAAAGAAAATTGAATATCCGTTAAAGATAGGTCTTGCCTGGATAGAATAGACTTACTTGATAGTGATGCGGGTGCCTCGGTCTCTCTGCTTTCTCTTTTTAAGAATCGTCTCCAAGACCCCATTCCTGTAGGTGGATTTTGAGGAGGAACCTACGACCTCGCTGGGGAGTGATAGCTCCTTATAGTACCTCCGCTCTAGAGACTCCACTTTTATGGTGAGGGTGTGCTCTTCGACGTAGAGGTGGATGGCATCCTTGTCCACGCCCGGAAGCTCTGCGAGCACCCTGATCTGATCCCCTTCATCGATGATATCCACGAGTGGCTCTCTCTGATCCTGAAGACTGAGTGCGGGCCCCTCCTTGCCCCCCTGGGTTGGCTTCATATTCCCAAACTCCCTGATGATAGGCTTACCGTTTGGCCCTATCTTGACGGAGTAGCCGTAGACGAAAGGGCCGTACTCTCTGTGTACCGATCCGTCAGGTAGGCGCCTCACCCTGACCATGTTCCGGGGCATCTCGCCTTCCATGTCTCTAAATGACTCAGCCATCGCCTTTTCCATATCATCAATTATCTTATCGATCTCTGGGAAGAACAATCCCTTCCGCTCTCTGAGCCTCTTGAACCAATCATCCCAATTAGACATTTTTCTAACATCAGAACATATTGAACAGTCTGTTTTAAAGGTTCGTTGTGAGAAAGAGTAAATATACGCCCCTGCATACAGAAAGGTAATATGGCGATGCGTAAATTGCCCATGGGGGCCCTTGAAGGGAGCGTCGATCTCGACTTTAAGGAAATTGAGGATACATGGAACGCATACACCCTAAGCGACGGTACCACCCTAAAGGTAAAGCTCGTTCTCCGGGGGGTTAAAAGACTGAGAACCTTCGAGCCCGATGGTGCACCTATGTATATCATCAATGCGATAAATGTCTCAAGAGCAGTCGATATTCCCCAGGAACTTAAGGCCAAGCCAAAAAAGTCTGAGATGCCCCCTATCTAACCTGATCCCTTCAGGGGAAGGACACAGTGAGACTGAAGCTTATCTGTTATACACCGGACATCGAGACGCTCATAGCCACAGCAATACTCACTACGACCACAGGAGCCAAACCATCTGTACTCTACAAGCGACTAAGGAACAAACCAAATAAAATAAAGACCACCGTTGGGAGGCTCGAGTTGCAACATGGGAGTGTCCTAGAGCACAACAGGTTTACTTGGACTATTGAGGTAACAAAAAGTGAAGTGCTCAGGATTATCCTGAAGAATAACTTCTTCAAGTTCACTCCCCTCAGCGATGGTAAATGGCTCATGAGCGCCAATCTCAGGACAGTTATGGAATACTCAAGCACGGAGAGAACCGAATTCAGGGACGCCCTCGTTGACTCGGTGAGTGATCTCGCCCCCTCTTTGAAGGCATTGAGGGGGAGAATGAGATGAAAGCAGAACTGCTGAGCCATACCCCCATTGAACGGTTAAAGAAAAACGCCAAGGAAGGCCTGACGGATAATGACCTCCTATCTCACACGGCATTCACCTTCGCCATTGAAGGGATCAGCCGGGCTTGCAGCCATCAGCTTGTTAGGCATAGAGTGGCATCCTATTCCCAGCAGAGCCAGCGATACATCACAGAGAAAAAGCTCAGAGAAAAAATCGTCACTCCCAGTTCCATCGGAGAAAGATCCGAAATATTCCGTGATCTTGTGGAAGCCTCCGGAGAAGCATATGGAAAACTGGTGGAATCAGGCGTCCCCAAGGAAGACGCTAGGTTCGTTCTCCCAAATGCTGCCGAGACAAGTATGATCATGACAATGGATGGAGAATCGCTCAACCACTTTTTCGGTCTTCGTTGCTGTGAACGGGCTCAATGGGAGATCAGGGACTTGGCAGACGCTATGCTCCTCGAAGTCATAGCTGTGGCCCCCAGCCTCTTTAAGGAAACCGGCCCCTATTGTAGCCAGCGGGGATACTGCACCGAGGGGAGATTCACCTGCAACAGGATAAACGAAGTCAAGGAGCAATACAAGGAGCTACGAGAAAGGAGCTAGCTTCCAATCCCCCGTAGGATAACAAAGCAATGAACTCCCCCAAGCGGGGTAACCCCGGAACTTGGGAGACGGCCTCCTTACTGAACCCTCCGGTCTTCACCGCGACATCCCTCGCCATTTCTTAATGTCTCTCTGGGACCACGTTACGTACCAGATCACTGAGAAATTCACCTCCATAACTTTTTGGTCCCTAAACTAAGGAGATAATAATGGTTTAGATGAAGGCGGGACCCTTCCTGCAGCTTCGATCCTAAGAACCGTTCTGGTGCAATTGATCGGCTCCAAAATGGTGGAATATAAGAAACCCTCAGCCCCAGATTAATAGCCCTGCGTGGGATTTGAGAGATAAAATAGAGGAGGTTCGTATAGGTTTGGGCTAAGGTTCAAACTGAAGATTTCCGCGTTCCGATCTCTAATTTAGTTCAATTTTAGTTAGTGTAGTTGGAGAAACATCGGGGCATAAATAAAGTTTAAATGCTATCCTATGAATAAAACTATTACTAAATTCGCCCCTACTACGACGAGGTAATTTATTTTGACAGAAGTAAAACAGTGTTTTCCGGACTGTCGCGACTTCAAGTGCACCAAACGATCTCTGATCATTAGTGGCAGAGAGGCAAGGTGTGAATGGACTGGCGATGATTGCGCCCCTAAGGGCTGCAACTACGCCGTATGTTACCGGGCTCAGCTCCTCGAAACTGGCGTCTGCGGAAAGACCGTAAAGCGAAGGACTCAGGAAGATTATGATCCCGATGACCTTTTCCAGGATGAGATTAAGGTTAGAGGTAAACTGATGCGAAAAACGGGCGAGAGATCCATCTTTTAGTCCAAGAGACTGAACCATTGGATAAATAAGGTCCATGCTATTATTCTATTCCTGAAATGAGCCTTAGCCTTCGAGCTGAGCTGAAGACCCTCCTCCCTCCCGACAAGTTCAGCATTATGACAAAGTCCTTCGATATTTACGGCTCCAAGAGAAAGGCCGTGGCGGTGATTGAGATATCTGACGAACTGAGGGACGTGGAGAAGC
Organism: Candidatus Bathyarchaeota archaeon; assembly: GCA_030739585.1. Taxonomy (NCBI): domain Archaea; kingdom Thermoproteati; phylum Candidatus Bathyarchaeota; species Candidatus Bathyarchaeota archaeon. The sequence goes on along the minus strand of JASLYX010000001.1, from coordinate 343,959 downwards.
AGATCGCTGAGGCTATCATGAGGGTCCACAGGAATGTCTCCAGCGTCCTCGCGAAGGAATCGGCCAGAACCGGAGACTATCGGATCAGAGAGCTCAGGCTTATCGCAGGAAACCCGGACACCGAGGTCCTCCATAGGGAGTCTGGCTGCGTATTCAGGCTCGACCCAGCAACCGTCTACTTCTCTCCCCGAGAAAGCATGGAGAGAGATAGATTGACGGAGGTTGTGGGAAACGGCGAAGAGGTTCTGGTGATGTTTAGCGGTATCGGTCCGATTCCAATAAGAATAGCTAAAAAAAAAACCTCGGTCAATGTGATCGCCGTCGAGTTGAATCCCGTAGCCCATAACTACTGCATAGAAAACATCTATCTCAATAGGGTCTCTGACAGGGTCCAACCCATCAAGGGCGACGTTAGGCAGATCTGCCCCGAGATAGGAAAGACGTACGATAGGATTATTATGCCCCTCCCCCTGGGAGCCTACAAGTTTCTTGATGTTGCTGTCCCGCTCCTAAGGGACAGAGGCGCCATCCACCTCTACTATTGGAGCCCCCAGGAGAATGGATTTACCGAAGCAGAGAAGCTCATTGCGGAAGCTGCTGCAAAACATGGACGGTCGGCAGAATTTATGGATCACACACGGGTCTCCCAGTACAGCCCTGGGACATGGAAGCTGAGGTTGAATGCGAGACTATTAATGACCAAAAGAGCCTGATTAAAGGAGAAAATTTGGAGCTTCTAGACCAACTCGATCTTTTCGCCATACTCGGCAGAATAATATGCTATATTTGAAATATACTCCAATGGATTTGTAGAACTTAGGTACACGCAGGGACTGATGCCTAGGCTCCTTACCCAAAAAAGAGGTAAAACTTCGAGTAAAAAGAAAGCGGCATCACGCGTGAGACGCATGACATTTTGTGGGCTACGGCCTCTTCTTGAACAACTGTTTTCTCAGATGGAAATACAAATATCGGCTTAAACTTCTTCCTCGGGACAAGGAAGAGGAAAATTACACACAAAAATCACGCCTATAATAAAACGGGGTACCATCGTGATGGCTGCGGTGTAAGCCACCATCCAGATGAACGGGTCTGTATTTGCCATAGTCACCTCCTGCACAGAGGTTCTCTGAATGAGGAATAATAGCGCCCTATAGAATAGGACATAGAAAGTGGCCGACAAGGTCATGGCGATGAGGATTTTCCTTCGATCCATTTAGAGTCTCTCCAGGATCTTCCTAGCGATAGCCGCAGTAGATATAGTGGAAATGACCCGAATCCATCCGCCGTTCCCGATCCAAAAGGGGATTTTAAAGGATATGACATCAACGGCGACTACTTTGAGAAGCCCCCACGAGAAACGTGACCGGAAAGACCAAAACTCCCATAAATTGCAGATTGAAACGGGGCATCATCTTCATGTCACATCATATACAGGAAGGTCTAGGAATAGATATCCACGCCTCACGGTTACCAGTTTATCTTAAGGTTTTCCAAATTTTAACAACCATTCTAAGGAGAGTAGGTTTTAATTAAATGTTTGAGAAATAAGTCTAGACGTTTTAATTGATCTCAATAAACGTTAACAAAAAGAAATCAGAAAGATTCGGGAAGATACAAAACCATAGGGTTCCATACCATATTAAAAAAGGATGAAATCATCAGCTTGACTGATCTTTTGTTCCACTCTGGGTGCTATCATATTCTGCTCTCTCGATCTCCAGAGGGCTCTCGAGAGGTATTGGCGGAGGAGTAGTCGCCATTGTATAACCTATCCAAGCGACGACCAGCAGCAAAAGATAGACTGCGAGGATCACCGGAAAGCGGAATGCCCATTCACTCATCTCAGGTGTTATTAGGTTTGTCACTGCAGGCCCCAGCATGGGAGCAAAAGCCCATACGAAGTACCCCACCATAATGATGATGCTTAAACCCATGATAAATTGGCCGAGTGATTTATCATTCATCAGAGAACACTCATGAAAGCAGCTTCTAGGATATTTTAGTATTGCTTAACCAGTTATTTGTTTTGAATAGAATCGCGTGTGTAATTCTCCTAATGACGCTAGAGACTGGAGACTAAGTCCCTTTTTAGAGACTCAAACTCATCCAGAGTGATCTCTCCAACCTTGTACCTGACTTCAAGCGTATCGAGTTCGTTCCGTATATCCTGCCCACCTTGCGTCCCAATCATGGATGAAAAGTAGCTTTGGATCTCCCCAATCTCTTCCTCCAATCTTCCCCCAAGTTCAGTGCTAAGCTTTCCCTCGGTTACGAGACTATGAATCTCATACATAAGGGTCCTTGCCGACTGTTCATAATCTAACATCTCCCTGGGTAACCAGCCCCCGTGTATAGCTTCTTCTCCGCCCTGCTGTTTCGAAAAACGGGAGGCCTCAAATTCCAGGCTCTCGATATCAGCCCGTATACTAGGTGTCCTTATCAACAAGTCGCTCTCGGAAATCTCTCCGATAGCAACCCTAACCCTGAGCTCCTCCAACTTTAGTTTAGCGTTCTCTAGTTCGACTCTCTTATCTTTGTAGCTGGTCTCCCTTGCTCCTAGGGTCTCCGCAATCATTTTTTGGATCCGTACAACCTCCTTTCCATAATCATCCCAGATGTTGGTGAACACTTGGGTCGACGTTCCCTGCTCGCTGAGGATGGTGCAGAGCTTGATCCTCCAGATTTGATAATTCAAAAGCTCCCTTCTCGCCTGCGCGATCTGGTCATCTAAAGTGAGGCCCATCGCGAGGGCCGTCGGAAACGGAGACATGATGGTTTCACCAGGAAGTTCGGAAAAATTGAGTGACTCAGATTCAATGCTTTTCATGGTCTCTTGGGATTCTAAGGTTAAACGCTCTTCCTCAGGAGCTTGGATTCTTTTTCCCCTATCCTTGCGGAGGTTATAGCCGCAATAGATACAGAACTGGTATTTTGGGGTCTGCTTCCCACAACTGCTACAGAGGGTAAATTCCTCGTTCATCCTAATGCGCCTTTAGTACGGACTGAGATGAATGACGGACTCTGTCTAGATAATTGTTTTGGATTAGAGAACACGATCCAAATGAAACAAATGATCCGATTCCGCGTAAACACTGGAAAAAAAAGTGATGATGAAAATATTATTCCATTAAGAATCTTTATGGGTAAATCTTACGTTTATTCTTAATTTGAGCCATAGACATATTTAAAAAGATACATGCATTACTTTCGATGATTCCCTGAGGAATAATAGAGTTAGGTTGGTATGTGAATTTGAATAAATTTCTAGTAAAAGAGTTGAAGCAGCTTGCCCTTGATGCCAATCCCTTAGAAGTCTGTGAGAGAAAGGGACTCGGTCACCCTGACACGATATGTGACTCAGTTATGAATCAGGTCTCCATCGAGCTCTCTAAGGAATACCTGAAAAGATTTGGGACCATTCTCCACCATAACCTGGACAAGGGGTTGATTGGTGCGGGAGGCTCAGAGGTCGCCTATAATGGAGGTGAGATGACCAAAGAGATCCTCATGGTATATGGGGACCGGGCGACTTTTGATGTGGGGGATGAACACGTGCCGGTCAAAGAGATCGCAGTTGAGAGTACGGAAAAATGGTTCAAGGAGAAGCTCCGATTTATAGAACCCGAGCACTTGAAGCACCAGAGCTTCATCAAACCAGGAGCGGCATCCCTCCAAGACATATTCAAGAGGAAGGGTAGATACCTCGGCGCGAACGATACCTCGGCAGCCGTAGGCTTTGCACCCTTGAGTAGGACTGAGAAACTAATTCTAGATCTTGAGGGTTACCTTAACACCCCGGGGTTCAAGAAACAGTACCCAGAGTCTGGGGAGGACATCAAGATTATGGGCTTCAGGGACGGAAACAACCTGAATCTTACCGTCGCGATGGCCTTTGTCGACCGTTTCATTAAGAGCGAGACCGACTACTTTAGGAAGAAATCGGAGATCTACGATGCAATCAACGGCTTCATAGACTCTAAGTATGGTTTCAACGAAGTGAACATTGGGTTAAATGTCCTTGACCGAAAAGGACGGGGCATTAACGGCCTCTATCTCACAGTACTTGGGAGCTCTATCGATACAGGGGACTCGGGTCAGGTGGGAAGAGGAAATAACGTTATCGGAGTCATACCTTTGAATAGGCCAATGGCGTCCGAGGCCGCAGCCGGGAAGAATCCGGTAAGCCACGTTGGCAAGATCTATAACCTCCTCAGTTATAGGATCGCGAACAGGGTGGCGGATAACGTCCCTGGAGTCAAGGAGGTCTATGTCTGGCTTGTGAGCGCCATAGGACAATCCATCGACATGCCAGCGGTCTGCTCAGCCCAAGTGGTACTTGGAGAGGGGTTCACCGTGGGTGATGTCACCCCAGGGATCGAGGAGATTATGGCCTATGAGCTCGAGCACCTCGACCAGTTCTGCAATGACCTCGCCACGGGTAAGATAAACATCTGTTGAGTCTCTATGGTTCTATCGTATGATGTCGGCAGCCTCCCCCTCAGGGTGAATAAGTCCATTATCTGTGAGGGGGCCAGGAGGTCCGGGTCGCTCCTCTCCCTGGTCGGCAGTTCGGATGCCGTCGATGTCTTTGAACGGGAGGTTGTCGGAGGCTTCGTGGACAAAGTGAATACGGGGATAGACGTCCCAAACTTCCCACAGTTCCGCGATATGAACGAGATGTACTTCGAGCTCATTAGGGGCATCGAGAAGGCCCCTGATGGCTACATGGCCTTCGATAGTCCCTCAGCGAAACCAAACATGCCTGTCCCCGAGATCGAGGTGATAAGGAAGAACGCCTCGATGATACGAGACCTAACGGGGCTAGAAAGGGTGCGCCTTAAGGTATGCGTGACGGGGCCCTACACACTGGCATCCTTTTTCCCAGTCAAGAACGCAAGGCTATTCGAGGATCTGGGGGAAGCCCTTGCGGACATCGTCTCCCAGTCCCTTTTTAATGGCAGGAACGGCGAGGTATCCATTGTATGTATAGATGAGCCTGTCCTCGGATTCCTTAATGATCCTCTGCTGGACTATGGGTCAGACGGTAGAGAATCCCTCATAAAAGCATGGGACAAGATCTGCCGAGCCGTGATCTCCAAGGGAGCAGAGACAAGCATGCACCTCCATGACACCTCTGACGACATCTTCTGGGATGTTGATAGTCTCCAGTTGGCAGAGTCCCATGTAGGGGATCCGTTATATACCCTCGACTCAACAAAGAGGCGCCTCCAAGAGACCGGGAAGCGGCTCAAGGCGAGCATAGCGATGACCCTCTTTGACGATCTCATCGAGGCCCGCCTCAAAGCTGAGGGGATCACGGGGAAAATTCAACAAAAGGTCGGCGATGTGTGGACCGAGATACGACATGAGAGGATCGACCCGACTATTTTCATCGAGGAGACCGGGTTGATGGCTAAGAGGCTCGATGTCATGGTCGAAGCGTTTGGCCCCGAAAACGTGCCCTACGCTGGACCCGAGTGCGGCATGGGAGGCTGGCATGCATATAAGCACGCTATGGAAGGGCTCCGAAGGATCTCGGATGCAGTTGCCACGCACTCGAAACAAGGCTGAGATTAGAAGAGCGGCTCAACTGCCTCACTGAATCATTCTCCGTTCGCTACTTTCGTCACAAGATCGACGATTCCATCGAGCTTTACATTTGCATCCCCTACTGCTACACCATGTCCCGCTTTTTGGAGGAGCTACATGTCCACCTCTCTATCGCCAATCGTGACGATCTCGAATGTCTCAATTACCATCATCTCCGCGGTTTCCTAGAGATCCTTCCTGTTATAGACAGCTATCTCAAGGACGTGATAGTAGAAGCTGCTATCACTGAAACTTGATATGGGAACTCTTAGAGGCCCCTGAGTACGTCTTCCCTATCGGTTGTCTGGTAGATCGTGAGATACATCATGTTGTATCTGTTGGTCTATTCTTCAAGCACCTTATGGCCAAAATCCAATTAAGTCGATGATACACCTCTCGGCAATCTTCGTTATCCTTAAAGGACTGCTTTCTTGGTTTAAAGCTACGTGGTCCCTGTTCTATCAGATGATGCCCTCGCTTGTCCCTAAGAACTCCTAAGGAGGTTGAGGGTAGGTTCGAGAAAATGTGAGAATGACTGAGATCCCTCTGGCTTCGAGGTACCGGATGGCCTAGATCGCCCCAGTGGAGATTTGGTGGGCTTTGGTGGTGGGAGTACCGTAGATATCGGTGATCATCTCCTCGAACTTAATCTAGGAGATGGTTTTGGATTCTCCTCAGGGATATTTATTGGCTTTGAGAGCTAGGGTAAGAGCAGAGTTTGCTAAGGAAGCATTCAGTGCACCGGGGGTTGCTGTTTCGACAGAATTCTTTCCCGTGCCTCACGAATGCGTGATCCGCGAATCTATATGAGTCGGGGGGCATAAGACTCTCCAAGGACTCCTTCACACACTTAGGACCCCCATCGTCCGGAGCGAGACCCAGCCTCCTCGCAACCCTCGAGACGTGGACATCGATAGCTATTACCGGTTTCCCAAAGGCGTAGCTGAGAACGATGTCTGCCGTCTTCGGCCCCACGCCGGGGAGTCCTATAAGCGTGTCTCTGTCATTGGGGACCATTCCACCGTAATCGTCTACGAGAACATGGCTGATAGCGATGATGTTTCTGGCCTTTTGGTTGTAGAAACCCGAGCAGTGGATTAAATCCTTAAGCTTCGCATGGTCCATGTCCAGGAGGTCCAACGGACCATCAATCTCTGAGAAGAGGTTACGCGATGCCCTGCTCGAGTTCTCGTCCCGGGTCCGGTGGGACAGGACGCAGTTGATGAGGGTCCTATAAGGGTCTAGTAGCCTCTCGGGTCCCACGTCAAGGTCTCCATAATGCTCCCTCATGAGGTTTGAAATAGCCGTCATGCTCTCTTGTTTTTCCATCAGATCAGTCTCCGCATATTTTTGTCTCTCAGGTTCTGAAACCTCTCAGAAATGTAATCTCTCGTGGTCTTGCCCTCCCTCTTTGCAAGCATCTTCAGCGCACGGTTCACTCCGGTTGAGTACTGAATGGCCTTCTTGGGTCTCCCGGCTATCTCTTCCGATAACTTAAGGAGTCTTGCGAGGCTTCTCAATACGATTTTTCTCGGCGACCTTGGTCCCCCTGAGAGCTTGAGATTCGGGGGGATCGAGAGTCCCCACCGGACAAGGGTTTGGTCCGAGAAGGGAAGCCTGAGCTCCAGCCCTGCGTCCATGCATACCATGTGGTCTCTCTCGTAGTTGACCCTGTAGGACTCGGAGACATCCCGGAATATAGACGTGACAACGGCTTCACCGTGATCCGCGTACTCCTGCGCGTGTCTGTGATACCCTCCGAAGAGTTCGTCGCTCCCGTTCCCCGAGAAAAACACTTTAGATCCATACTCGGCAGCCGTTCTCACCGCCCAGTGGAGGGGGATAGCGATGGATGCCTTCATCGGGTTTGGATCCTCGATGCTCCAGAGCACCCCGTCAAGGTCGTTCTCCGCGTCCTCAACCGTAAATGCCTCGAGCCTCAAGGGGAGACCGAGAGCCTCAGCAGCGATCTCTGCTATTTCGAACTCTCTGGAATTCTCTAGGCCAACGCAGATGAGATCGAGTTCGACTCCTGCCTTATCGAGGTAGTAGGCTAGAATGCTGCTGTCGATTCCCCCTGAGAATCCGAGGGATGCTTTAGCTAAGCCCCATGTCCTAGCTGCGACGGAGTCTGTCATGAGCTTATCTAGCTCCAGGGTAGCCTCGCTGAGAGTGATTGCCCTGAGAGGGGGTTGGGTTAAGACATATACAGACTCTATGGCGGTCCCCTCCTCAGTTATCCTTAACATTGAGCCCGGTTCGAGAGTATGTGCTTCAGCTCCAATAGACCACAACATTTTCATGCTCGAGGCCATCGCCGCGATATTCTCATTCTCCCCATAGTAAAGAGGGATTGTACCAACTGGGTCTCTGGCACCAAGGAGGGTTTGATTATATAGGGCTATTATTGCAAATGTCCCTTTTCCTCCAGTCACTAAGCGGGTGAGCCCTTCCACCGGGTCTTTGCCGAGTGCATCACCGGTTGAACTGGCGGTAGATTGACCCGTCCCTCTCAGGTTCCTGCCCTCGATAGAGAAGGAATATCCGTATTGGGTGAGAGGTTGTGGAGGGTCCTCCGGGTGGATCTTGGTGAGAGAGTGCCCGAGGGCAATGGGTGTTTCCGGTAGATCAGAGAGCTTGATTCTCCCTTTGATGATAGCAACTCCACCGGTGGAGACCCCTTGGACATCTGGTGCCTGATTGATTCCAGCGCGAAGCATTTGGACCATATTTCTTGATACGTTCTGGCCTCTCTTGCTGAGAATCGCTGCGAACCTTCCCATTTCAAATTGATCTATCAGCGGTCCGATTTGGGTTTATCTCTGGGCTTCTCGAAAAAGTCAGTGATGGAACGCTGCTCCGACGTGTCAGTATCGAGACGCCTCCACTCGTCCTGGTCCACGACCCCTCCAATCTGCTCCTTGATAGTCTTCGCGAGACTCGGCCCAATTAGGGGTATTTCGACAAGCCTAGCCAGTGGAGCGGCCTTTAAGATGGAGGCTGATTTGAAACCCGAGTTGTAAAGGACTTTGGCCCGGACTCTTCCGATACCCTGCAGCCGTACCAGGGGGAGCAGCTTCTCAGTTACGCCATACCTCACTCTGTCCCTTAGTGTCCGTATATGGCCTCGATGCTTGTCTGTTCCTAAGACCCTAGCGAGTTCGTAGGCAGAGTAGAGGAGCCAGTTGGCGTTGTGTACTGCACTGTATCGGTCCCCTGGGGATACGCGATATTTCTCGAATAGGTCGTTTTCGGAGGTCTCATCGATCCATGCCTTCAAGATCATGGTGGTTCTGAGCTCTCCGAGAGTGGTCTCATAATCGACGTAATCGTAGTCCGAGGCTAGTTTCACCGTCAACTCATGGCGGTGCTCCTCCAGGAAGTTCTCGATAGCGACCATCTCCCCTCTTCTCGGCCTGAGCTTGGGACGCATATCAGGGGTGTGGCATATGAGGTGGAGCCACGTTATATCAGTGAAACTGATGTCGTCCTGGTTAAGACCGTCCCTCAAGACCACGGCGGAAAGGGGGTCGATATAGAGCTCGGAGACCCTACGCCCAAAATCGGTAGCGTATATGTAGTCTCCCTCATGATGGATCATGTCCTCCCGGCGCAAGTAGCTAAGGATCCCTGCGAGGATAAGCTTGATATTTCCCAGAGGGTAGTGATACCCGTAGAAGGTTTGCCCAAAGAAGTCCATGAGCCCCGGCTCAGTGTGCGCATAGTCGGAGGCGATAGCAGCGAGGGTGTGGCCCCGGATCGCCGCCTCCTGGGCAAGCCTGCTAAAGAGTCTCTCCGGCTTCGCGGTGACATAGTCCTCCATGAGCGCGTCCTGCTCGTCGGAGCTTGACGCAATGAGGATCGCCTCTCCAGCATCGTCGTACTGGGGTCTCCCCGCCCTTCCGCTCATCTGTTTGTACTCTAACACAGATATGGGATACATACCGTACCCCGGTCTGAACCGCTTATAGCTGGCAATAACCGCTGTCCTAGCAGGTAGGTTGACGCCTGCCGCTAGAGTAGGCGTTGCAGAGAGGATCTTGATCAAACCACCCTTGAAAGCAGTCTCAACGATCTTACGGTGGGCGCTGCTCAAACCAGCATGGTGGAATGCGGCACCCCCTGCCACGGCAGAGGCGAGATCGTCTGATAGGCGGGTCTTCTCTCCCCTGGTTGAGATCATCGTGGAGATCTCTAGGAGCCTCATCTCCGCTTTCTTCTTGTTGGTGCCCCGGAGTGCGTTACCGGCCTCCCTCGCGATGCTTTGGGCTCGCCTACGGCTCTCCACGAAGATCAGGCTCTGTCCTCCATCCAGAACCGAGTTCATCGCTATGTTGATGGGATCAAGCCTGTTGAGGGGCCTCAGTCTTTTAGTGGAGCCGTCGTTGAAGATGATCCTTTCGTTGAAGGCCACTCCTTCCTTAAGGGGGACGGGTCTCCACTTGGTCTCAATCCACTGAGCGTTTAGCCATTCCGCAACCTCATCGACATTCCTGATAGTAGCGCTGAGGGCGAGCACCTGGAGTTCGGGCGTCAACTGCCGGAGCCTTGCCAGCGCTACCTCTAGGGTGGGGCCCCTGTCGTTCCCAATGAGGTGGACCTCGTCGACGATGACCAGGGAGACATCCTCCATCCAGGGAGACCTATGCCGGAGGAGGGAGTCGCATTTCTCGTTGGTGGTCACCACTATATCATAGTCCCCGAGCCAGCTCTTCCGGCTGTCGAGGTCACCGGTGCTGACGCCCACCCTAATCTTATTTCCATCCTGCTTAGTGAGGCTAGAGTAAGTCTGGAAATCCTCGTATTTCTCTGAGGCTAGGGCTCTGAGGGGCACGAGGTAAAGAACCTTCCCACCCTGCTCCAGGATGTGTTTGAAGGCACAGAGCTCTGCGACGAGGGTCTTGCCGCTGGCCGTGGGACTCGCCATGACCAAGCTCTTGCCCTCCAGCACCCCGGCCTTGATTGCCTCGGCCTGGGGAGGATACAACTCGTCAAACCCTCTGGAGCTTAGGAGGTCTTTGATCGCATCGGAGATATCTAGCTCGGAGATCCTCAAATATTCAGCCCTTCGGCTAGATAGTTCGGTAGGGGGATATTAAACCATAGAGGGAATCGTCCATGGGGTAAATGCAAAAGAGGTTAAGGAGCCTTACGTAGGCGACAATAATCACCCCACTCTCAAGGGAAATGGATGCTCGAACCGATTGTCCCTCTCAGATGACAGCTGAAGGATCGAGGCATGAAATATATTTCTTGATCGCGCCGTCGATCTCCTGAAAACAAAGTGAAATCTCCATTACAGCAATATCGAAGCCATCCATCCGCTTGCCCTCAAACCTTTCGCAGGCAACGTTTGATGGGTTTACTCGCGGCCGTGACAAATTCACCTCAAGAGTTTTTAAGCAAGTTTGCGACAATGGGATGACGAGGTTAGTCGTTGGATAGGCCCGACAAGACAAAATACTTTTTGGAGATAGCGGTCTCGGTAGCCGCCCGGTCTACATGTCTGAGACGCAAGTTCGGGGCAGTTATTGTTAAGGGAAACACTATCGTAGGGACAGGGTACAACGGCAACGCCAGAGGAGTCATCAACTGCTTTGAGGTGGGGTGTATAAAGGACATGAAGAATCAACCTGCAAATAAGGCCTATGACCTCTGCCCAGCCGTCCACGCAGAGGAGAACGCGATCATCAACTCCAACCGCAGCGACAGAATCGGGGCGAAACTCTACATCGCAGGATTAAATCCTGACGGTGGATACACCCGGGCCGAACCCTGTCAGAGGTGCCAGAGGAAGATCATCAACTCCGAGATCGATGAGGTAGTGCTATTAGATGAGAAGGGCCAGCCGGTCCGGGTTGATGTTCGAGATTTTGTCCAGAGGGACACCGCTTGGTACGTTAAGGAGATCAACAAGGCAAGAAAAGATTGAGGCTGGAAGACTAAACCTCGTCACAAAAGAAGTTATCAGTCAAGGCGACTTTTTATAGATGCGAACGCTCGCGCGCGGTTAGCAACAGGATTTTACTAATCTCCTCTTTAGAATATTTTATTCGCGCGCGCTGAAACATTAATATCCATAGCCCCCATAAGCGAAGCTGAGGAAATATGAGCCTCGGGGAACACACCTCCAAGCAGATAATCGGAACCAAAGGGAACGAGCTGAGTGGCAAAAAGATCGTCATCGGCGTGACAGGTAGCGTTGCTGCGATTAAAAGCCCCGAGATCGCCAGGGAACTTATGCGATATGGAGCGGAGGTCTACACGGTCATGAGCCAGATGGCACAGAAGGTAATTCACCCCCATATGATGGAGTGGTCTACGGGGAACCCCGTGGTCACAGAGCTTACAGGAGAGACTGAACATATCACCCTAGGGGGGGAGCACCTACATAGAGCCGATCTCATCCTGGTAGCTCCGACCACGGCCAACACCATAGGGAAAGCGGCCACGGCCATTGATGATACACCTATTACCACATTGCTCACCACAGCAATAGGCACCGGGATTTCCATCATCATGGTCCCGGCGATGCACGCTTCCATGTACCGCCACCCCATCGTGATGAAGAATGTGGAAAAACTAAGATCCATCGGGGTTAAGGTGCTCATACCTAGATTCGAGGAGGGAATGGCAAAAATATCCACCACGGAAGAGATAGTTGAGGCAGTTATCTCCAAGCTTACGGTCCGGAGAGATTATCAGGGAGTACGTGTCTTGATTACCGCAGGACCCACTAGGGAGTACCTCGACGGGTTCAGGTTCATCACAAACCCGAGTTCTGGAAAAATGGGGATTGCTATAGCTAGAGATGCTCTTGAGAGAGGAGGAGAAGTGACCCTAGTTTATGGTCCAGGCTCTGCAGAACCTCCCACTGGTGCAAAGGTGATCCCAGTCGAGACGACAACTGAGATGTTAGACGCGGTTCTTGAAGAGCTCAAGAGCTCTCAATATAACTTGGCCGTCCTTTCTGCTGCGGCCGCTGACTTTGGCATAAAGGAGAGAGACATGGTGAAGACGTCCTCTGGTAGCGGGAGCTGGCGGATCGATCTAATTGCGAGGCCAAAGATTATCGATAGGGTCAAAAAAGTCAGACCAAAGATTTTCCTCGTAGGCTTTAAGGCGGAATACAACGTATCTGACGAGGATCTAATAAAAAAAGCCCAAACTCGGATGGAGACCGGAGGCATGGACCTCATCGTGGCGAACGACGTTGCCCGAACAAAAGTGGGTTTTGGTCACGAGACTAATGAGGCGTTCATCATCGACAAGAAGGGGAGCTATGAGCACTTAACCCTCAGGGAAAAAGAAAAGATAGCCTCCCGTTTATTAACGATAGTGAAATCCAAGATGTGCATGAAATAGTTGGAGCTCACATTCTTTCCCTCGAACCTTTGGGTTGGATCGATCATCGAAAAGGATATAGTGAACATGGTGGTTACCCTAGCGATATGAGCTATAAGGAAATTATCGAGAGGATACAGAAGGAAGAGAGAAACGTTCTTTCCGAGAAGCTCACTGATGTCATCCTCGAGGTTAAGGATGGCGCGGCTGTCCCTAGCTCCCTCGCCAAAGGGATACTCCACAAATGGCAAGAGAACCAGCTATCCAGCGATGAGGGGCTGAGATACCTCTTAAAAGCAGCCTTGAAGGCCGACAAGAAGCGAACCAAAGCCATCCTAAACGAAATGAACCTAGGAGGAAAATGATATGGCTTTGAAATTCGGTATAGAGTTCGTCCCTCTGGAGCCCTTCTGGAAAACCACCTATTATTCTATCCAAGCCGAGAGATTGGGATACGACAGTATCTGGATCACGGATCACTTCAATAACAGGAACGTCTACGTTAGCCTTGCGATTATCGCTAACTACACCGACAATATTAAACTGGGCCCTGGAGTCACAAACCCATATATGGTCCACCCGGTGATGACCGCAGAGAGTGTCGCAAGCCTCAATGAGATCGCCCCAGGTCGCGTGATATGTGGGATCGGGGCAGGGGACAAGACTACTCTTGAGACGGCGGGTGTGGAGATGAAATCTCCACTTAGGACGGTGAGGGAAGCCGTAGAGATTATCCGGCGCCAGATCGTCCGGGAGAAAGCCGGCTATGACGGAAAAATATTCAAAACTACTGGCGGGGCCAGATTCAACTTTAAAACCACTGATCCTATACCTCTTTACATTGGAGCCCAAGGCCAAAAGATGCTTAAGCTTGCCGGAAGAATCGGTGACGGGGCTCTTATCAACGCTAGCCATCCTGATGACATCGAGAGAGCAGTAAAGCTCATCCGTAAGGGCTCAGAAAAAGCAAAAAGGGATCCTAAAGAGGTGGATATTGCAGCGTATACCTCATTTTCTGTAGCCGATACAGAGAAGAAGGCTAGAAAGCCCCTAGTGCCCGTAGTTGCCTATATTGTTGCAGGAAGCCCTCCGTTTATCCTAGAGAAACATGGCATTCCAGTGAAGAAGGCCAAAAAGATACAGAATGATCTCGCTAACAGAAACTGGGATGAGGCCTTTGGGTCGGTCGACATGCAGATGATAGACGCGTTCACCGTCTGTGGTAGCCCGGAGCAATGCACAGAGAAGATTGACACCATCTTTAAAAAAGGAATAACACACTTCATTACGGGGAGCCCACTGGGGCCAAATATGCGGGCATCAATCGACCTCTTCGGTAAGGAAATCCTCCCACACTTTAAGGAGAACTAAATCCCTTCGCCAAGCTTTTACTAATCATCACCGTTGACGAAAAATCTGATCAATAATTCTAGGAGGTCAGTAGTCCCTGGAGCTGAAATAATCGACCAGCTCTAACAGGTCCTGCCGGGCTTGGATATCTGGGAAGACCTTAAGGCTCTCCTTAGAGCTCTTAACGTACTCCGCTGCCTTTTTCTTGGCGTAATTGATTGCGCCACTGGATCTCAAGATTTCGATGGCAGCATCTATATCCTGTGAATCTGCATTCTGGTCTCCGAGCACTCTGAGTAGATTCTCCTTCTCTCTTGATGCGGTATTTTTTAGGGCGTATACCATGATGAGGGTCTTTTTCCCCTCCCTTAGGTCGCTTCCTATGGGCTTCCCAAGGGTCGTATCATTGGCAGTTAAACCGAGGATGTCGTCCACGATTTGGAAGGCAATCCCTGCATCCCATGCAAAGGAGGCAAGCATCTTTACTTCCCTTCTATTGGCGCCCCCAACGATAGCGCCTATTTTGGCACAGGCACTAAAGAGTGCAGAGGTCTTGCCTCCGACCATGAGGATATAATCTTCCGGGGAGACGTCCCTCGTATCTGGGAATGAAATATCGAGGACCTGGCCTTCGCAGATGCTGATTGTGGCATCCGTCACGGCCTTTATAGACTTGAGCACACTCTCGCTGGGTAAAGAACCGTCAAAATACGGAGCGTACATGGCTTGGTAGACTTTCGCGAACAGGAGGTCTCCGCTTGCAATGGCCATGGGGACCCCCCACTTTGAGTGAATTGTAGGGTTACCTCGCCGGAATGAGTCTTTGTCCATTATGTCATCATGAATAAGCGTAAAGTTATGGAGGATCTCCAGACCAGCTGCGAATGGGAGGGCAAGGTGGGGGTTTCCGTCTACGAGCTCACAGGATTTTAATACGAGATAAGGCCTGAGACGCTTCCCCCCCGCATGGAAGAGGTGCCTCGAAGCTTCGTATAGAACAACTGGTTTCCGGTCCTCAAGAAGATTGAATATGTAGTCATCGACCTTCAAAGCGCTGACCATTAGTCTCTCTGAAATCAAGTTTTGAACCGTTATTCCCCTCTTCCGATAATATGTGTGAATCGTATAAACCTGATCAAAGTAACCTCCAAACCCTCCAGGATTTATCTCCTGTTTGCCAGACTCCGGAGGTCGTATCCCCTCAACCTAAGCCATTCCGAGGTTTTCCCCAGGACGATGACGGGTACTGCTTTGAGTTCCTCCACGTTCCTGGCCCCTACGAGGAACATCGCGGTTCGGAACTCCCTAAGGATGTTATTCACATGATCTACGAGGGCCCCCTTGCCTTCAACCACTTTCTCGAGTAAGGGCTTCGCTATTCCAACGGCATCAGCACCCAAAGTTATCGCCTTAGCCATCTCTATACCTGTTCTTATTCCTCCAGAAGCGATAATTTTCAAATCCGTAGATCCGCTGGTTTCTACGACGCTTATCGCCGTAGGTATTCCCCAGTTCCAAAAGGTCTTACCAAGGGCTTCTTTACTTTTTTTTCCATCGACTCTTGCAATGTGATGCTCTACAGCAGCCCAGCTCGTCCCTCCCACGCCGCTCAACTCCAGAGCCGATGCCCCGGCAGCCTCCAGGCTCAGGGCGGCCTCCCTAGAAATACCGGCCCCTGTCTCCTTCATCACCACTGGCGTCCCAAGATCGCCCGTTATCGCCTTTATCTTCTCCAAAACGCCCCAGTACTGTGTATCTCCACCAGGTTGGACGGCCTCCTGAAGGGGATTCATGTGGATCCCGAGGGCATCTGCGCCTATCATGTTGATACATCGCTCCGCCTCCTCAACGCCCCAGCCGATGCTGAGCTGAGGGCAGCCGATGTTCCCCATAACCAGAGAAGATGGCGCCTTTTCCCTCACAACCCTGAATGTGTGCTCTAAGGTGGGGTCTTCAAGGGCAATTCGCTGGCTGCCTACCCCTATCCCTAACCCGAGATCCTCAGCGACCTCGGCAAGGGTAGAATTTATCTCCTTAGCGAACAGTGTTCCCCCTGTTATCGCCGAGAAGATAAGGGGTGACTTGAGTCTCTTCCCGAAGAACTCCGCTCCCGTGTCTATCTCGTCGAGATTGATCTCGGGGAGAGCATTATGGATGAGCCTGACGTCTTGAAACCCCGTTCCCATATCGGACTGGACGTTTTCGTCCAGCGATAATTTTAGGTGTCTTTCCTTTCTCTTCTCGATCTCAGTCAGCGTCCTCACCCCGTCAGGATGGTCCCTGTTACGGGTTCCCCTTTTAGGGCTTTAAGTATCACGTTTGGCTCCGTAGCGTTCACAAATAGGACATCGATCCCCTCTCGGACCGCCATTCTGGCCTCAGAGATCTTCCCTAGCATACCACCGGTTACATCAGTAGAGAGAGACTTTCCGATTTTGGCGAAACATTCGACCTTCTCGGATTCCAAACGCTCAATCAACCTCGCTTTGTGGAAAAGTTTAGGGTTAGATGTGAAGATACCATCTACATCGACCCCGAAGATGAGCTTAGTGGCCTTGAGGGAGACGGCTAGGCGCACGGCGAGCTGGTCCCCTGAGAGGATAGTAAACCCTTTCTTCCTGTCTAGAACTGCATCCCCGAATATAAATGGAAGAACACCCTGTACGACGAGCTTGCCCATGATTTCGAGATCAACCTTGGAAATCCTCCCGTCATCTGTGACGATGAAGGACGATGGGCTCACCGAAATAGCCGGTAGCCCAGTATCTAGGAAAGCATTCACTATTATGGAGTTGAGCTCCACCATGGCCTGGTGAGTCTTAGCGAAACCATGGATCTGCCGATCTGAGGTGACCCCATCAGTAATGTCATATTTCTTAGCCATCGGATGGCCGAAGGAGCCCCCGCCATGGACAATAACCACCGGCGTAGGCCAGGCGGCTTTAATCTCCTCAGCAAGCCTCCGGATATTCCTATAGTCGACCGTGAAATCCTGGTCCTTGATAGTGATCACTGAACCTCCGAGCTTAAGGACCTGCAGTCATCCCATCCTCCTGACCTTGACCCCTTCATAGCTGATTTTTACAATATGGGGATCCCCCTTTCTTAGGAAGATAGCTTGGCTGACATCCTGTAATTTCTCGGAGCTGGTGATGGCGATCATGCAGCCACCTCCACCCGCCCCAGTGAGTTTGGCACCGTATGCCCCGGCTCTCCTTGACGCGTGGATGAGGAGTTCCAGCTTGGCGATGGAGACCCCCATTGAAGAGAGGAGGCCATGGTTGATGTTCATAAGATCCCCGATCTTCGGATAGTCCCTTGCTTTGATTGCATCAAGGCCCCTTCGAGAAACCTCGCCCATTGAGTCGATGAGTCCGTCTATGAGCTCGGGGTTTCTTTCCCTGAGGGCCATCACATGGGCGATGAGCTTTCGAGTAGAGCGATTCCTCCGAGAGTTCCCAATTACAAGAGGGAGCACTCCATTGAAATCGATCCTATCAATGCCAATGCCTTTCTCGAAGCGCAGTATTCCTCCAAACGTGGAGATGTTGTTGTCCACACCGCTAGGTGTACCATGAACTATCTTCTCTCCCTCATAGGCGATGTCGCAGATCTCTTGCGGTGACAGGTTACCCTTTAGAAGAGCCCCTGTAGCCGCTACTATAGAGACGCAGATTGCTGCTGAGGAGCCCAGACCAGCGGCTATAGGGATCTCAGAGCGGACGGTGAGGTCCAGCCCTGAATGTTTATTGAGGCGTTCCATCGTCGTCCTGGCAGAGACGAGCATAGCCTGGAGCCTCTTCCCCCTCCATTTTGCCCCCACTATAGGATGGTATTTGTTTCCCTCGAAGTACCCCTCGAATCCTAGGTCGAGGCAGTCGAATTTGATTTTATTATCGTCTCTCTCCTTGGCTGTGATCTTTGCCCTTCGGTCTATGGCAATGACGATGGCTGGACCGTTATATACAACGCTGTGCTCTCCAAAAAGTATCACCTTCCCAGGCGCTGTGGCTTCTACAGACATCGCATTCTACCTCAAAATCTTGGCCGAAACGTAGCCCACCACCGCAGACATGTCTCCAGTGATATCCCCGCTAGTGCTATAAGCGAGGACCTGGGTTTTGGTAGCACCCATCTTTTTCGCTGCGACGAGGGTTGCCGAGACAGGACCGTATCCACACATACTAACCCGTTGGGAATGTACCCAGTATTGGAGGGCCTCCTCGTTCATAGACTCCATCCTCTTGAGGACTCCAAAATCCTTCCCCTCGGCGGATTCCTTGGTTTCCATATGAGTCAGATCCGTTGAGGCGAGGATTAGGACATCCATCCCTGCGACAGACTCTGCGATAGCTCTACCAACCACTCTACTGGTGGCAAGATCTTGGTACCTCATGCAGATGGGTACGATCCTCGTCTCCCTGTAAATATACTGTAAGAATGGGAGCTGGATCTCAATTGAGTGCTCTCTAAAATGGGCAGATTCATCCAGCTCAATGAGGTCAGACGCTTCTGAGATCTCTTTTGCAAGGTGTTTATGGATACCAACTTTTCCCATCGGGGTCTCCCAAGCTCCCTCTCCCCATATTGAGACCGGGGATCCCAAGCCAGTATGATTCGGGCCAAGGATAATCACCGCTGAAGGAGTTTTCTCAGAAGCTAGAGAATAATAACTGTGGGCAGCGATGGGGCCAGAATAGACTAATCCCGCGTGAGGGCAGATGATTCCGATGATCTTCCTCTCCTCAGCCCCTTTCTGGGGTAATTTACCAGGACCAAGGGGATGGGTGAAGCTTTCCTTGATGGTCTTCTTTAGGTGACCGGGTGATGCGGGGTAAAAGGATCCCGCAACCCAAGGTCGCCTGACGCCCATTGTCTCACCTATAACGTTGATTCAAAATCGTCGATGGAGAACGAAAATTCCTGCTCTGGGGTAAGCTCGTTTAGCTCCCGTTTAAGCTGCCTCGCGAGGAGCCAGTATGCTATTGCGAGGCTTCTCCTCCCCTTGTTGTTGATGGGGATGGCGAGGTCAACATCAGAGAGGTTATTGTCGGTGCTGCACAGGGCTATCACAGGGACGCCTACTGCCGTGGCCTCAACCACAATCTGTTTATCGGCGAGGGCATCGGTGACGAGCACCGCTACTGGTTCGAAATAGTGGCTATACGTTGGATTGGTGAAGGTCCCCGATGTGAAGCGCCCGATGAGAGGATGCGCGCCGGTCACCTCGCAGAATTTGTGGACCGGAAGCCTCCCATACCTCTTGGACGAAGCGACTACTAGTCTCGAGATGTCCATCATGGAGATGAACTTGGCGGCGGTCATGACTCGCTTGTTCATCTTATCCATGTCGAGGACAAAAAGGCCGTCTGGTCTCACCTTGTATATGAATTGCACCATGTCATTAGTCTTGACCCTGGTCCCTATATGGACACCCGCGGAAAGAAGCACCTCTTGAGGAAGCAAGAGGCTATCGCTTTGCTGAATTTCCATATTTAACGTTCGCCTCTGATATCGACAATCTCTTTAGTATTGTGGAACAATAGTATATCGTTTATGAGGTCCACGTGAGAAAGCAGTATCCTCCTGCAACAGTACCTCTCGACTCCTAGGTCATCGAGGACCTTCTTGGGGTGCTCTCCGGTGGCCACCTTCTTGGAGTAGGGCTCCCATTTGTCCCCAACAAGTTTGCCGCAGGAGAAGCATCTGACGGGTATGATCATTCTATTTTTCAGCCTTTGATTTCATCACGCGCAAGAGGTTTAAAGCCTATTCAACTCCGTTTTGAGGAGAATTCGGCTCATGATTTCTTCTCGGCGCACCTGACCATCTACAGATGCTCCAGATATAAAGGTTGATATGAGCCTGAAAAAAATAACTATATGAAGAAAATACTTCAAAATGAATTCCTTGCATCTAGTTTTGGTTGGGTTAGGTTAGATACCAAAATATTATTTAAATTGATAGTTTCAATGACTTGATGGTCCCCGAAGCGCCCATCACTCTTACTGCCACTTCTTGGTTAGATATCTCTGTAATCAGCGCAAGGACGGCCCTCATCTCCCACATGTGGCTCCGACGGCATCGAATGATTCCTATGCTTGTTTCCTCGTTGTACTCCACAAGTCTCGGCTGGAGCAAAGACACGCCAAAATCACCAAATAGCCCTTTGACGGCTTGATAAAGTGTATAAGAAACCTCCTGTTCCGAGTAGGAATCCTCGCCTTCAACGGAGATGGCTAAGTACCGTTTCCCGATACTCCTCACTGGCATCATCGGACCTCCTTTACGCCTGGGCTGATGAAGCCTAGCCTGAGTTTCTCTCGGTTTCTTTCCAATATAATTCGGGGGATCTCAGATACAGCATCGAGGCCTTTGTCCTTAGAGATTCCAAGGAGGTTGGTGATCGAAGCTATGGCTCGAGGCTCCCGCATTTGGAGAGGAGATCCAGCTCCACTCGAAACCACCATGGGCACACCCTCATGTATCGCGTTCGAGATGTCCCGTTTTAGGTCTATCAGGAACCTTGCTCTGTCGACGCTTGGTTCAAGCAAGTCGGAGAGGCAAATCTCATAGGCGCAGTTAGATTTTGAAGCAAGAGCTGCTCCCTGACGGTCTAAACCTACCCGACTCTTATTGGTTCTTAGGGGGGGAAAGGTGAGAATATCAACCCGGTGATCCTTTGCTGCCTGCCTTGATACAGTTTTGTTTTCGCAACAGACGGCTATGATCTCGAATTTTCTGCGGACACGCCGGAGGGCCTTGGATAACTCGTTGGTGCTCCTAGGCCTCAGGTCGATCCTATTCGAGAGATCAATACCCACAGACAAGGCTTTGTTTCTCATCATCTGCGGTTGAGGTCTCTCAGATGATAGAGTGATGCCTTTGAACCCCAGCTTTGAAGCAAGTTCCAGCATCTCAGTGAGAACTCGGGTATCACCTGGGTCCCGGATGTTGAGATCGACGAATCGCCTCACGTCGGTGAGTCCTCCAGAATCATAGTGTGGATAACTTCGCGGACATACTCTGCTCGGTCCCTCCCGTGGGGTAACCTGAGCCTGAACTTCATTTTCACCGGATCTGTCTCCAACAGGCAGATCTTGCCCAGATATGCGTTTTGCTTATCAAGTCGAATATGGAAGTTTCCTCCCTCATCTAACCTCTCCTCTAGCTCGTCCAGCAGTCTTTGCTGGTCAAGGGATGAAAGCTCCTGCACCACTCTCCAGAGGACCCCGGTCGCCCCTTTCTTCGTTCGTATCTTTCCCGATACGATAGTGATAGGATCTCCGTGATATCCTTTTAGCGTATTCCTCGTGAGCCAGAGGTCCTGGTTTCCCTCCGGGAGAAGGTTCTTTATAGCCTTTTCAACCTTCTCTTCGTCCTCCGTGGCGTGAGAAAAAGTGTAGATCTCAATCTCCCTGATCAAGTTTATGGGGATAATCATAGGACCGTCGCTCCTTAACTAGCGGGTATTGCAGTATGCTGGAATAAATCTTCTCTGGCGATAGCCTGTATTTTTACCCGAAGTCGGATATTCAGGAAGAGCATACCTAGAGATAACACGCAGAAGATTTGGATCCAATACAAACCGTTATATCAGCAACAATTTTTTAACTAATGATGCGTTTTCTCTGTTCATTGTTGCGGCCGTGGCTCAGCATGGATAGAGCGTGGGTCTTCGGATAGACTTCTAGGAGACAACCCAATGTCGCGGGTTCGAATCCTGCCGGCCGCGCCACCTTTACGCACGTACTAAAAATAGGTAAGATCATTAGATTGTTGTTTAAACCTTAAAATCGCGTGCGCGGCGCCGATGAAAATAACCGGTCACCATATCCGTATAATATTGTACACGCGGTCCACTAGAGGGACTCAGTAGACCTGGAGCATATGCCCGTTCAAACCCTCGACCGCCCTTAGATATCAAATCTGAGTCACTGAGATTCCTACACTCACAGCGAGGGGGATCAGATATTTACGGGTAAGAGGAGTAGTGAACATCTACGTTAACCTGTTCGGTATAGGGCACGGCTAAGGATCAGTGCGGGATCTTTGATCTCCTTATTCAACAAATAACGGGCGCGTATTCACTGTTTAGTAACAGAGGATTACTAATAGGTTGAGATCTACTCTGCCTTGAGGAGCCTGACGGAGGATGCCTTGAATGTAAGGTAAACTTCCTGACCTGCGTTGAGACCCATCTCTTTGAGTGACCTCCTCGTAATCTGGACTGTAAAGACGACGCCGACATCCACTCTAATCCTGAAGATGTCATCGATCTCTTCGACCATTATTATCTTCCCTTGCAAGTTATTCCGAGCACTAGATACCATGATTCTTTTCGAGATGAGGATATCCTCTGGCATCACATCAATGGTGGTTCTACCCTCTGTACTAAATGCCCCGACTATTTCAACACCATTCACCATGATATGTGAGACCCCATTAACCCTCTTTGAGTGACCGGTGAAGACGTTCTCAGTCCTCACGAACCTTGCCATATCGGTTGATGGATTTAACATGAGGTCTCGGGTCGAGCCGACTTCGACGATCTGACCACCGCTTAGTAAGACCACCCTATCAGAAAGATTCCTAGCGATCTCAATATCATGGGTAGCGAACACAACTGTGATATCTGGTCTCTTCCTTAACCCATGAATCAAGTTCTTAACGATCTCAAGACTCTCAGGGTCCAAGTTGACAGTGGGTTCGTCGAGGAGCAGGAGGTCTGTCTCCAGAACTAATGCCCTGGCGATTGAGAGCCTCTGCTTTTCGCCTCCGGAAAGGCTCTTTGCTTTTCTCTTTGCCAGGACGTGAAGCCCTAACGTATAGAGGGCTTCAGACACTCGCACCTCTACCTCATCTCTTGGGAGACTTCTCTGCCTGAGTCCGTAAGCTATATTTTCAAAAACGCTACCTCTGAGAACGACTGGTCGTTGGAACACGAGGGTCGCCCTCTTCCTCCACCCCCCAATTTCGTCAAAGTCAAACTTCTTCCCCTTGAACAGAACTTTCCCTCCAGTTGGTTGCTCGAGCGCGGCAATTATTCTCAAGAGAGTCGATTTCCCTGAACCATTTGGCCCTAAAACCGTGATCACTTCACCCTTCCGGATCTTGAGAGATATGTCTCGTAGGGCTTCTGTCTCTCCATATCTTTTGTATACGCCCCAGAGCTCCATCATCCCTAAAGCCACCTTTGGGCGATGTAGAGAAGGGCGTTCATAACGCCCACTATACCGATAAGTACGACGGTTAAGGAAATTCCTAGGGGGATCGCTCCCCTCCCCGTCTCTAGAGCGATCACAGTAGTGAGGACTCGGGTAGCCCCCCGTATATTTCCTCCTAGCATGAGGGCAACACCCAACTCTGCGATCGCCCTGTTGAAGCTAGCCGATATCGAGAGGAGTATGCCCCCCATGGATTCCCCGAGGACCGTGAGGTTGGCCTTCAGCTCTGACGCTCCTAACGTGAGTGCAAGTCTCTTGATATCAGGATCAACGGTCTCAACGGTCGCCGCTAATAGGCTCACTAGGATTGGAGTAATCAGGACGGACTGGCCGAGGATGATTGCTGAGGGTGTGTAGAGTAACTGGAGGCTGCCAAGAGGCCCCGATCTTGATAGAATGAGATAGAACAGGAGCCCAATGGCGACTGCTGGCACCCCCATTATAGCGTTGAATACACCTTTGAGGAATTGTCTTCCTTTGAAGCTCCCTAGACCTAAAAAGACGCCGAAAGGAATCGACCAACATGAGGCTAGAACTGTGGCGAGGCCAGAGACGGTGATAGCCCTGAAGGTTATTTCGATGAGTCCTCTGTCACCGGTCATTATCAGAGTAAAGGCCTCTTTGAGGCCCTGAAGTAAAATGGAGGTTACAGGGGGCACTTCCTTTTACTGATTTTGTATCCTTGGTCCATTTGGCTCACCCGTAGAGATTGATATCCCCTCGACGATATTCTGGGGGGCATTCCGATCCCATAAAGAATGCGGCTTCCTCTATCCACCTTGTTACTTTAGGATCGGATTCTGTCTCCAGCAACTTTAAGGCGGGGTTGAATAGGCTCCTACCATAGTGCTCCAGACCGTATTCGCCGATGATGGCTTGCCCCTGCTCCGAGATAAGAAACTTGATGAATGCCATAGCACTCACAAACTCGGCATTTATGACTGTATCCGGGTTCACGGCAATGGCGCTGTAGACATTGAGGAGACTCGGAACCGACTCCACCATTACCTCCAGACTCAGGATGCCAGCCTCCCCGTACTTTAAATAGGTCCCCATGTCGGTGATGGTGTATCCATGCTTCTCCTCGGCGATCTGGAGCGTCTTCCCCATCCCTGTGCCGGCCTGTAGGTACCAAGACTCCTCGCTCAGCTCCGAGTCATCGAAGCCCGCCATAATCCAGAGCTTCACTTCCTTCGAATGTGTCCCAGAGTTGTCACCTCTGGAGACCCAAACGGACTCGCCGTTTCTTCCTCTTCCTACAAGAGTCTTCATTGCTTCTGGCGTGTCCATTCCCCTGATTCTAGCTGGGTCATCGGGAGGTCCGACAATGGTGAAATAGTTATAGGCAATGATTTTCCGGTTGACACCAAAACCTTCTTTCATGAACTCCTGTTCTTTGCCGGGGGCATGGACTAAGATCATATCCGCGTCGCCCCTCTTCGCATGAGCAATCGCTAGACCCGTCCCAACAGAAATAAAGTGGAGATCTATCCGGTGCTTCTCCTCGAAGGCGTCCTCGATCAGGTCGATGACCCCCGTATCATAGAGACTTGTGGTAGTAGAAACGATAAGGTGGCTAGTTTTGGCTCTGGGCCATACGACATAAGTCACCCCAACGAGGGTTATTAGGAGACCCACAATTATGATCGTCCTAGTCCTCTTGAGCTCAGTAAATATATACAACTCGATGTGTTCATCCATGCATATCGTTTTAAGCTTTCGGCCCGAATGACTCCGCAGACAGCAGAAACGGAGACCTCAGGAGATGGGAACGATTAACAAATCAAACGTGAACATCGAAGGGGAAATCATAGAAAATATGGTTGACCCCCACGGGCGCGATGTGAACAGTCTGAGAGTCTCAATAACCCAGAGATGCAATTTCGATTGCTTCTTTTGCCACCAGGAGGGGGAATCAGGGTCCAAGAGAGAAGCGACCCCTGAGGAGATTGAGACCATCGTGTCCGTGGCAGCGGAGCTCGGGATCGGCAAGGTAAAGATCACAGGCGGGGAGCCCCTTTTACGAGAGGACATCTTCGAGATTGTCCGGAGGGTCTCAACACATATGGTGGAGGTATCTATGACCACCAACGGCTATTTCCTCAGTGAGAAGGCATGTGAACTCAAAGAGGCGGGGCTCGACAGGGTAAATGTCAGCTTCCACTCGGGAAAGCCCGATATCTTCTGCAAGATCAATGGGAGTGCCTCCTACCAAAGGGTTAAGAATGGGATAGCTAAAGCAAAGATTTGTGGGCTAAACCCTGTAAAGCTCAATATGGTGATCATGAAAGGGATCAACGCGGAGGAGATCCCCCAGATGATCGATTTCTCGACTAAAGTGGGAGTTACCCTCCAGCTTATCGAGTACCAACCCCTTGAAAGGGGAACTACAGACTGGTCAGACTACCATTATGACCTCAAACCTCTGGAAGCGGAGCTGGAGGCACGCTCGTCTAAGGTTGTAGAGCGGGAGATGCATCGAAGGCGCCAATATCACCTTGAGTGCGGGGGGGTTGTGGAGGTAGTGAGGCCAATACATAACTCCGATTTCTGCATTCACTGCACCCGCCTCAGGCTCACTTCAGATGGGGAGCTGAAGCCCTGCCTCATGAGGGAGGACAACCACGTAGAGGCAGTCTCCTTGCTGAGGAATGGAGGGAGCCGGGAGAACATTAAAACGGCCTTCAGGAAAGCTGTAGCAAAAAGGGAGCCATTCTGGGGATGGAGACCATGAAGGTGAACCTTAAGTTTTTTGCATCCTTCCGGCTGTTAACAGGCACAGCCGGTACAGAACTCGAGATTCCCGAGGGTACTACAACCGATGACTTAAGGGAATTGATCAATAAAAAATATGAGGGGTTTAATGAGAAGACGGTCCTCTATGCAGTCAACGGAGAATACGTCGAAAATAATGCACGACTAAATGAGGCCGATACTATTGCTTTCTTCCCGCCCGTTAGTGGTGGATGACATGATCAAGGTAACGAGTGAAAAGTTCTCTATTGATGAGATCGTCGGGAGCATCAGATCCGGAGGAATTGGAGCTATAGTTA
Organism: Candidatus Bathyarchaeota archaeon; assembly: GCA_030739585.1. NCBI lineage: Archaea > Thermoproteati > Candidatus Bathyarchaeota > Candidatus Bathyarchaeota archaeon. The sequence continues at coordinate 317,393 of JASLYX010000001.1, read as the reverse complement.
CATTTGTCGGAACTGTAAGGGATAATTCAAAGGGAAGGGAAGTAGACCGAATCGAGATCCAGGTCTACAAGGATATGGCGATTAAACAGCTCCAGGCCATCAGGGAGGAGGCTATAGCAAAGTATAGGATAGAAGAGGTCGCCATCGTCCATAGATATGGGAGATTAAACGTCTCTAATAACATCATGATGATCGCAGTGGGGGCGGGACACAGGCCTGAAGCTTTCGAGGCTTGCCGATACATCCTAGAGGCCATAAAGGAGAAGGTGCCCCTATGGAAGAAGGAGGTCACATCAGAGGGAGATTACTGGATAGAGGGAAAAGAGTATGAACAAACGGAATAACCCAATCAAGATGATCGATATCTCCGATAAGAAAGTCGTCCACCGGGAGGCAGTGGCAACTGGGAGGATAAACCTCAGAGGAGACACGATAGAGAAGATCAGGTCAGGAAGAATCAAGAAGGGAGATCCCTTACCAACTGCAGAGGTCGCCTGCATTCTCGCAGTCAAGAAAACGCCAGACATTCTACCCTTGTGCCACCCGATTCCTATCACATCCGTGGATGCCGAGTTCCAGATAAAAGAGAATTATATAGAGGCACGGTGTCGCGTCGCGGCGGATTATAAGACGGGGGTAGAGATGGAGGCTCTAACGGGTGTAAGCGTGGCTCTCCTCACCCTCTGGGACATGGTAAAATATCTGGAGAAGGACACGGCCGGACAGTACCCCTCGACGATTATCACAGACGTGATGGTCATGGAGAAGAGAAAGCATTGAAGTTAGAAGAGCATAGGAGAGACCAGAAGGTCAAGGCAGTTGTAGCACTAATAGTTACCAGCGACTCTAGGACGATGGAATCCGATGAGACTGGGAAGAACGCGGTCCACCTTCTCGAGGAGGCCGGACACAGGGTGTCCTCCCATGTTATCGTCCCCAATGATACCAGCAAGATCCACGAGATGTATACGCGATTCCTTATTGATCCAGAGGTCCAAGTTATTATTACCAGCGGGGGAACTGGCATCAGCTCCAAGGATAAGACCGTTGCCACAGTCTCCTCAACCTTAGAGAAACTCATTCCAGGATTCGGGGAACTCTTCAGGCGCCTCAGCTTCGAGGAGATCGGTCACGCGGCAATGTCCAGCAGGGCTACTGCGGGCACCATTCACGGAAAACTGATCTTCTGCCTCCCAGGATCCAAGGGAGCAATGGAGACCGCACTCAGGGAGATCATACTTCCCTCACTAGGTCACATGTTATGGGAGCTGAACAGATGACTGGAATGAAGCCCTTCAAAACCCTCCTGTCACGAATGGAGGCACTTGAGAGGATAGAGAGAAACATTGGTAGGGTTGGTAGAATAGAGGAGATCCCCATTGAGAGTGCAGGGGCTAGGATCCTAGCCGAGAATGTTGTAGCGGATTTTTTCGTGCCTCCCTTCAAAAGGTCTGCTATGGATGGCTACGCCGTGAGGGCCGAGGATACCTACACCGCATCCAGTTTAACATCTAGTCGGTTAAAACTGATAGGCGTGCAACACGCGGGAGAGCTCTTTGAGGGAATAGTCAAGAAGGGGGAATGCGTCCAGGTTGCAACCGGGAGCCCCGTTCCTGAAGGGAGTGACGCCGTTGTCATGGTTGAGTTCACAAAACTCGAAGGAGACTATGTTGAGATTGAGAAGCCGGCCTATCCGAGTGCGAACACCACCCCTATAGGGGAGGATATCAAGAAGGGGGACACTGTCATCGAGTTGGGGGAGATCCTGACCCCTGCAAAGGTAGGCGCCCTTGCAGCCCTCAACCGGGGAACTATCAGAGTCTATGAGAAGCCACGGGTAGCTATATTTTCAACCGGCTCGGAAATCAAACCTCTGGGAACAGAGCTCTTACCGAGCCAGATATACGACATGAATTCATATACCCTTACATCGATAGCCTCCAGCAATGGCTGCGAACCTGTCCTAAAAGGGATTGTCCCAGACGACAAGGAAAGCATCAAGTCGTCTATTATCGATGCCGCGAGCCACGATATTGGCATCTTCTCTGGCGGGAGTTCCGTTGGTGTCCGAGATCTCTTTGGCGAGATTGTGGAGGAGATGGGAGAGGTCCTATTCCACGGCCTTCAAGTTAAACCCGGAAAACCTACACTCTTCGGCATGGTCCAGGGAACTCCCATTTTCGGGATGCCGGGGTATCCCACCTCCTGCCTAAGCAACGCCTACATTTTTCTGACTCCAGCCCTCAGGATGATGGCCAGGCTACCTCCTGAACATTCGAGAAAACTGGTCGCAAGGATGAGCACGCGATTCGTCTCCTCGTCCGGGAGGGAGCAGTTCCTTACAGTTAAGGTTAGGAACGGTACAGCTTTTCCAGCTTTTAAAAAGTCCGGGACGATAACTAGCATGGTATACGCAGACGGCTACATCATACTCCCGGTAAACCTAGACGTTATTGAAAAGGGAGCTGAGGTCGAAGTCACGCTGTTCAACTAGAGAGGACTTGATTACCTAGTTATTCTCCTTTATACAATCCGACTGTTGAAAAAAGATCTTATATAGTAAACCGTTCGCGACCAGGAACCCTGCGCCAATCATAAACGGCAGGGAGAGGCTTATCGCCTCGAACATATATCCAGCAATGGTGGGTGCCACTGATCTCATGGTCATCCTGGCGAAGCTGCTAACGCCTATGGCGGTCGCAATCTCATCTGGGGGGACGAGGGTGGTGGCAAAGGTTTGGCGGATAGGCATGGTGAACATTATGGCGATTCTAAGGGAAATCATGAGCACTACAGCGATTGGAAACCACGGAGTCACTGAGAAGGCCACAGCTAGGATTCCCGTGATGATTCGGGACCCTACCAATGATTGGATCTTCCCAAATCTATCGACGACTTCGGGGATGAGTCCAAAACTAAAGACGCTTAGGAACCGAGTCGCTGCGAAGATAGGCCCTAAAACCTCCCCTGAAACGCCGAATTTAATATAAAAGTATAGTGGTAAAAGGGAGTCAATGAATCCCCATCCAAGTCCGCTTGTGATCCTCACGATCGAGAAACGGACAATTACCCTCCAGTCACTCACGTTCAAGAATTTTCGTCCGGTTTCCACTACCTCCTTCTTCGTTCTGGAGTCTTTCAAGGGGAGGACGAAGATTATGGATAACAATGAGCCGAAGGCTCCAATCCAGAAAAGTAGCGCATGGGCTCTGATGATATCAACGCCCCATATTTTCTGAAAGAACACCGGAAGTCCTGCTAACATAGAACCGGCCGTAGCTGCGAGAGCATTGGTCACCGCAATAGTACTAAAGATCTGCGGACGATCCACGACCTTGGATTTATCTGAAATATAAGCAGAGACTACGGGTTGTCCAGCTCCTGCTCCCTCCCCTAACGCCCCCACACCTTGGCCAAGGGCTAGGAACCAGAAATCTGAGCTTATTGCGAAGATAACCAAGCGCAGAGATGCAAAGATCCCTCCAAGAATAAAAAAAACTTTACGGCTGAATCGGTCTGAGAGGTGACCGATCACTATATAGTGGAGGGCACTCACGAATGTTGCGATAGAGAGAAGAAACCCTATCTGGACCGGGCTGAAGCCTAGGATGGCGAAGTAGATTGCTCGCACTACCTGAAGGAAGCCCATAGAGAGCCGCCGGGAAGCCATGGAATAGACAAGTAATCGCAGGTCCTTGTCGAAGCTCTTAGGAAACTGAAGGGGGATCCACCCTGAACCGATTCTTTTCATCATAATCCTCTGAGGCGTTTACTCGCTAGAATAAGACTCCGTAAATTTTAAGCCCTTTCTAACTAGACATCAGATACTAGCAGATCTCAATAAAAAACCGAGTCCCAAGCTCTAGACTTAGCGCCCCATGACTTATAGGGATCAAAAAGAAGCGAGGGTCTCCCCTTGGATAAAGGCAGGTTGAAAGACCGATTCGCATTTTCCCTATATTGAGCGAAAACCCTCGGCAGCTCGCCACGCAGCCCATAGGGACCGTTTTTGAGATATCAGCAATCTCCGTATCGCATAAATAGACGGGGCCCACCTCAGGTGGATTAATGTCGGTATGAACTCCTAGCCAGCCATAATAGGGGAACCCTCCGTCCAGGACTCCTGGGGCGCCGCCTACTTCACACTGCAATCCCAACTGAGAAGCCCCACTGATCTCGACCTCCGCATACTCAGCTTTGCTTTGTAAAACAAGACATTCAAGAATCCCCAGTTTAGGTACATTCCCAATCTCCTGGAGTCTCTCGAAGTGTAGGCCGCCCCTTGCGCGCAAGGGATCTTCCAGTCTTCTCACCTCAAGATGGATATGGGGCTGTTGAGTAGCCAAAGTAACCAGACCGGATAAGGGTTCCCAGGGTCTGCCCTGTCTCTAGGACGTCCCCTTCCTGGACGCAGGGCTCGGCATGGAGAATCTTGACGAGTCGCCGGGGGTTCTCCCGGCTCTCCACGAAGATGACGGTATCGTGGCCGTGGTCTATGAAGCGACTGGCCTGGGGGACCTTCAACTTCCTGATGAGGGTTACCCTGCCTGAGACGGGGGAGGCAACAATATCTCCGAATCCCTTCCCGGGGTAGATATCTATGCCTGTAGAGAGCCGGTGAGCGGGGTACGGGCTGTTGTAGAAGGCGTATCGCCCCTCTGAGGGGCAAAACACGGTCACTCCATTGGCCCTAGCTACGGGTATATGCATCTCCAAGTGTTATCCCTCACCTGATTCGGACTCACTTTTCGCTCATAAGTTCCGGCAAAGGGAGCACGTAGAACCTAAGGGTATGAATGATCTCCTCAAGGGTGATAGGATCATCCGCCATATGGTCCTCACTCCTGGGCTATAGTTCGTAACGGGTTTAAAGTTACGTGTGACAGTCCACGGAGTCCTCTTCAGGAGGTAGGTCCAGGTAGAAGTAGATAATGGGCTACTTAGTTGCCCCATTTTACAAGACCACAAAGCTAATCTTTTTGTAGACGGGCTTGACGACCTCCACGTCGAGGCCATTCTTTGCGCACTCCTAGGCCATGAGGAGATCCATCTTAGACTCACTAGGGATGATCCGGTTCTCAACAAGCCTCGACATAAAGGCAATGATATCATCTCCGTGAGCATCCTTGCCTCCCTCTGAAATATTTGCATCCTGGGCATGAATATTTCTAGCCTTCTGCCCATTAAGAATTTTTGTGGGAAGGATCAGGCGGCTAGTTTCCCGATGATTAGATATGCGTTCGATGGACACAATATGGTCGTTATGGTCTAACGGACGGGAAGCTAGTCTTACTCCGGTCATATGACCATGTGATAAACGGGAGGCTAGGTCGATTATAAACAATTATCAGGGCCCTCCATAGGCCTCAAAAAACTTTTCTAGATTGAACGTGGTGCTCCCGCCGGGATTTGAACCCGGGATCTCGGGCTCGAGAGGCCCGCATCCTTGGCCGGACTAGACGACGGGAGCACAGGTTAACCAGACTATCATCGCCTGAAATAAAAATATTGCATAAGAGTTGTGTAGAATTAATCCACCATCTTGTCTGTTGAAACCCAAAATGGCTAGAGTAATAAAGCTATATATTTAGCGCTATGAACTCTATTCCGTACACCATTAATAATTAATGCTAAAAGATAGCAATCGAGTCAAGAAAGATGTTTGGACAAAAAAGGGAACAAACGAGAATCATATCAGAAATAGAAAAGTTTTCCACACGATTTTCCCTAGGTAGAGATAGCAATCCCTTCAACTCCACGGGTTCTCCGCATTTCCTTCGCGTAAAGATCCCCGGGGGTTTTCTGACCTCAAATCAGTTCCGTCGGATTGCGGAGATATCTGAGTTATATGGAAAGGGTAAAATAGAGATTACTAATCGCCAGGGCATCCAGCTCCACTGGATTGAGGCTGATGAGGCTCTCGAGGTGTTCCGTGAATTGGATCAGATTGGGTTCAACACGGATATGTGTGGACAGGGCTTTAGGGGAGCTGGTCATGGAGACGTGAGAAACGTTGTGTGCTGCCCAGCCTCTGGGGTCGAGGAGGATGAGGTGCTGGACGGGCGCCCCCTGATGAAGAAGCTTACCAAGTTCTTTAACGGGAACACCGACTTCTTAGATATGCCAAAAAAGTTCAAAATATCGATCTCCGGATGCGGTCATGACTGTACTCGGGCCCAGATAAACGATCTCGCCTTCATCGCAGTAAAGAAAAACGCTGAAGCAGGCTACACACCTCTCTTGGGGGGCAGCACGGGAAGGACCCAGCCAGGTCCTCGACTTGCTCAGCCCACGGGAATCTTCATCCGGCCTGAGGATGCCTTTAACTTTGCCGTCGCCACAGCTGAGCTGTTCAGAGACAACGGGAACCGAGAAAGCAAGGCAAAAGCACGTTTTAAGTGGCTTCTCCACGAATGGGGACTCGAAAAGTTCCTATTAGTCCTCGAGACGAAACTTGGATTAAGTTTTGAGGAATACATTGGGCCCATCTTTAACGGCAGGGGGGAGCACTTTGGTATAAATCCCCAAAGCCAAAAAGGGCATCACTACGTCACTATCCCTGTCTTAGGGGGGCGACTCACGAGCAGAGAGATGATTGAGTTTTCTCGGCTTGCAGATGAATACGGTTCGGGAGAGTTGAGACTGACTCCATCTCAGAACATCATTATCCCCCATGTAGTGGATAGTGAACCTCTGGTAAGAGTCCTTGAAGAGATGGGATTTCACTTCAGCGTTCCTAATATCCATTGGATGGGGATGGGATGCGCCTCGGATTTCTGTGGCAAGTCCCAGAGCCCACATGCAAAGGAGATTGTGAAAAGACTTACGGCTCACCTTGAGGAAGTGTTCGAAGTCACATTCCTAGATTCTGCAGATTTCGTTCTTCACTCCAGCGGCTGCCCTAATAACTGCTGTCCAAGCAACATCGCGGAGATAGGTCTCCTAGGAAAATCGGCAAGAAAGGACGGTCAGATGGTCCAAGTCTACGATATTCTCCTTGGGGGTGGATTCGGCCCAGAGCCAGTTTTCGGGAGGCGTATCCTACGAAGCGTTCAACATGAGGAGCTCGGCTCTAGGATCGAATCGCTCCTACGAAAATACAGGGAAAACCGAGTTCCAGAGGAGAAATTAAAGGAGTTCTGCTTGCGCCACACTGAGGCGGAGCTAGAAGAATATCTAAAGATCACTGAGGTAGAGATAAAATGACGAGTCAAGACGAAAATTCAAGGCTTACCAAACTCGAAGACGGACTATACTCTATAGACGTCACGGGGCTTGTGTGCCCCTATCCCCAGCTCCTGGCACAGGGTGCTCTGGAGGACCTCTCTTCAGATGACGTCCTCGAGGTTGTCCTTGATAACCCTCCATCAGTAAAGGACATCCCTGAAGCTCTTGAGAAACGGGGGTATAATACGGAGGTCGCTCCGTTCGACGGGACGGAATGGAAGATCGTTGTTCGAAAAAAGTTCGATGAGACAAACGTACCTTGAAATGGGACGGGGCTAAAGGTCATCTCTGAGTCCAAGAATTTTTGCTATGTTGGCATTAGCATCAATCACGGGTTTAATAATACCTGTTTTCGATGTGAAGAGGGTCGTTGTCCCTGGTCCATGGCCGGCACTGATGCAGTCGCTGTGGGTCACGATACTCACGCTCATGGCGCCCTTTCTGTAGATCCGGCCGTAACTGTGGTCGGCGTTGACAATCGCGACCAAGTCCCCCAGCCTAAGGTCCTCAAGGCCAAATTCTTTTACAGTCTCCTCACAGAACAATGTGATATCATAGTCTCCTGATGAGACATGACTCCGTCCCAGCCCCGACCCCATGACGGCCGCGGGCACCATATGGGTAACTGGGATCTCCAGCTTCCCACTAGAGACATCGGCATTAATGGCCTCCAAAAATCTGGGGCTGAGATTATAGGTTCTTACTTCTGGAAGGTCAAGAAGTTTGAGCCCCACCCCGTAAGCCTTAATCATGACCTTGTCCTCAATTACGAGCTTCTCCATGATCTCTGGTTGAAAATCGGTCATCACATGCTCGATGCCCCCATGCTTCCCTACAACGGTGCCTTTCTCCCCCTTGGCATCTCCCGTAACCACGGTTGCCTCGTTCCCAACACAGCTCAACACGTTTAGGGCCCTGCTTTGGGCGTGGGGCATCCTGGAGTCTGAGACCCTGTTCTCTAGGCTTACACCGGGTTCTACGTGATCTGCCATCCAACCCGTTGCAAGGTCACCTACCCTCACGTTGTAGGTGATCCCCCCCACCCCGGGGAGGATCATGGGTTCTCCGTTGGCAGAGACCTTGTAGACGGCGGCGCCCACCACAGGGCTAACTACCTCGCCGATAACTGACATCTTTACTAGCTTATCCTTGTTTGTTTTCAACAAAAGCTACACCTAGATTCCAATGAACCATAATAGTAGTTAAAAAGAAAAAGTGTTCGGGTTAAAAACCCGATTATCTAAGGTCGGTGCTACATGTCATCCATGTCGGGCATGTCACCGGGGGGACCACCTGGGCCGCCCATACCGCCCGCTGGGGAAGTTGCGGCAACAACGTCGTCAATCCTTAGTATCATAGAGGACACCTCAACTGCCGACTTTACTGCCTGGAGCTTTACAGCCATAGGCTCGACCACGCCTTGCTCGAGCATGTCGATGACTCCTTCGTCATAAACGTTGACCCCCATAGCTGATCCCCCCTTCTTATCGTGGGCTGCTTTGATGGCAACCATAGAATCGAGGATATCAAGCCCTGCATTCTCAGCCAGAGTCTTGGGGATAACCTCAAGGGCGTCCGCGAATGCCTCAATAGCGAGTTGCTCTCTGCCCCCAATCTGGGTCGCGTGGGATCGTACGGCCTTTGAAAGTTCCATTTCAATGGCTCCACCTCCAGGAACCATCTTGGGAAGCTCTGCAACGTCACTGATAACAAAGAGTGCATCATTCAGGGCCCGCTCGGCTTCGTCAATCATACGCTCAAGTCCCGCACGGATGAAGATTGCGACGGCCCTAGGGTCATCGCAACCCTCTACGAAGATCATCTTGTCATCCCCCACTTTCCTTTCCTCGACGATCTCGCAGGACCCCAGATCGGCATCCTTGAGGTCGCTAAGGTTGGAAACGATTTTGGCGCCTGTTGCCTTGGCCAGCTTTTCCATATCGGATTTCTTAACCCGCCTCGCAGCGAGCACACCAGCCTTAGCTAAGTAATGCTGGGCGACATCGTCTATACCCTTCTGGGCGAAGAGTATTTTTGCACCGCTTGATACGATATAGTCCACCTTTGCCTTTAGCATTTCAGATTCCTGGTTAAGGAATGCCTTGATAGCATCAGGGCTCCGGATCCGGATTTCGGCGTCGAACTCTGTCTTTTCCACCTCGATAGCGGCGTCGATAAGGGCGATCTTTGGATTTTCCACCTTCTTAGGCATCCCATCATGGACTGCCTCCTTGTCAATGATGATGCCCTTAACGAGCTTCGTCTCATTCAGGCTCTTTCCTTCTTTCTTGACGATCTGAACGTTTTCTACGTCAGCAATGATCTCACCGTTCCTTTCTTCGATAATCTGTAATATAGCGTCAATAACAATGCCGGAAAGGTGGTCCCTGACATTAGAGACCGTCTTGCTCCTCATAGAAGTGTTCGCGAGTTTCATGAGGGTCTCCCTGTCGTCGAGATCAACATCAATTGCCAGATTTTCGAGTTTGACTAGAGCTTTTTCAGATGCCTTTTGATATCCTGCGATGATGATGGATGGATGGATATTCTGCTCTAATAGTTCCTGAGCCTTCTTTAGGAGCTCCCCGGCGAAAATCACAGCAGTAGTGGTTCCGTCACCAACCTCATCGTCTTGGGTCTTAGCGACCTCAATCATCATCTTCGCGGCAGGGTGTTGAACATCGATCTCTTCGAGCACGGTGGCGCCGTCATTGGTGATGGTGATATCCCCGAGACTGTCAATGAGCATCTTATCCATACCCCTTGGTCCCAAGGTCGTCTTGAGCACCTCGGCGATGACCTGCGCTGCAGTCATGTTCGACTTTCGGGCGTCGCGACCACGGCTCCGCTCAGTCCCTTCTTTCAAAATCAAGATAGGTTGTCTTGTCAAATATGCCATTTTATCTTCTCCAAATTAGATTCAAGTACGAAATTCAGCTATAATTGGAATATAAAGGTTTTCTTCTTTCTGGATATCCATGGTGTTTATTTAGAATTTAAGTTAATTAAACATATATCGCGCGCGAGTGAAAAAAATCCATTTTGGATATTCACATCTTGCTGTTTAGTCTTCGTCTTTCTTTATGTTAGATGTCTAAATGTAAAAAGAATGAAGCATTTTTGCCTAATATTAACTCCTTCTGATACCAGGTGAGTTCGGGAGAACCCTTTATTTTATTCATCTCGTGGTGGATCATTCCACTTGGTGTATTTGATCCCATCAAGATTCTATGTGCCCCAAGGGGGTGTAGAAGTTTTGTCATATCTTGGCCTAGCTCAAAAACGGCTGTATCAAGGTAAACATTGTTATATTTTTTTGCAATGTAATAGGCATCCCGATACATACTGCTCAGTATAAATTGTACTCTTGAGAATTTTTGAAGCAGCATCTCAAATGCCCCAATTCCTATTGGGGCATCTTTCTGATCCGAGTGGATCCAAACCTTGAAGCCAAGTAAATATGCACATTCTATTACTTCGTGGGTTTGTCGGTCCCCGAATCTGGGTCCAAAACGGAGGTCTATCACTACTCCCTTGAAGCCCTGCTCTCTATATTCGTGCATTAACTCTATCTTTGTAGGGAGCTTTGGATTCATTGAGAAGAATCCAACGAATCGTTCTGGATAAAGTTTGATTGCTTCAAACACTAACTTGTTCTGATTGATCACATCGGGATTACTGAGGAACGGGAAAACGGTGGCGCTATCTACGTTATTTTCATCCATCTCACTCAGGAGCTCGTCTATTCTACGCTCTCTTTGATAGATCGGGTCATATCCAATATGATTGTGGCAATCGTGAATCAAAGTGTTAACCCCACTGATTTAAGCAGTTGACGTGCATTTGTTCCTAATATCTTGACCATTATTTCATCTGGGAGGTTCAGCTGTGTCACTCTGTCCATTTCTTCTTGAGGCATCGTTTCTTCGTATCCCTTTATCGTATCTGAAGCGAACATCAGCCGGTCTGGACTAACGTCATTAATAAATGAGCAAATGTTCTTGGGATGAATGACGGCGCTTGTGTCCACATAGATATTATCGTTATTTTTCGCGACACCTAGCGCTTCATGGCTCTGGGTCAGACCAAAGTGCTGCATGACAATTTTTGTGTCAGGGAATTGTTGAAGGAGGTCTCCAAGTATTGATGGATTTGTCCAATATGACCAATCACTATGGAGAACTGGGAGTATTCCGAGGTCTTCTACCTCCTTAAATATTTTAATGGCCAGGGGGCTGTTTGCGGGAACGTGAACTGAAGAGAATTTTATCTTGACTATCCGTAGCCCCTTCTTTGTCACTCTGTTTAATTCATCGATTGCCCTATCATCCCAGCTGGGGTCGATTAAGCAAGCACCAATAAACCTATCCGGATATTTTTCGACCACATTTAGGATATAATCGTTTTCACGTTTCATCGCATCCATAGACTCACTATGCAAAGATCTGAACGTAAAAATAACGGCCTTGTCAATATATGGAACGCATTTATCCATTTTTTTAAGAAATTGTTCTGCTGTTAGTATGAATTCTCGTGTCCCTGGCCATTGAAGTTTGATCCATTGCTTGTCAGGTAGTGAATTACTCAAATGTACATGCATATCTATAATCAGATTGAACCACCTTGACCCGATGAAGATACTTTTCACTTCTGTAATATTTTATACTTATCCCTTTACCGCGCAAAAATAATAGTAAGATAATAACGCTGCAACAGTGTGCGTGAAAAAAACTCTTTCAGGTTTTAAAAGTCTGTCCAATAATCGTCTTCTCCAAGAGACCGTGGATTCCTTTGACACCGTTAACAGTCTGGGTAATGTGGAAGTCCACTGCGATGCTTGATAGCATGTAGGCGTCGTCCTCTGCCATACCCTGGTGTTCTGTCAGATAGTCTATTGTGTTGTGAATAGCCATCTTAGTGGCTTTGTATAGGTCCCTATGGAAACCCATTGTGATAATGTGGGTGGGGGTCTCAGCCATTGGCCATTTTAACCGCATGTCCTTTCTTAAATAAAGTCGGATAGTGCCCGTAAGGCTGGTCTCAATCGCGGTGCCAGAGACCTCTCCGTCCCCCTGGAGGGCGTGTCCGTCTCCTAGGGAGAGGAGGGCCCCCTCAGCGTGGACGGGGAGATAAATTTTGGAACCTTGGATTAATTCCTTGTTATCCATATTTCCGCCATGAATCCCTGGGGGCCCACTATTTATTCGGCCGCTTGTGGGCGGAGGAGCTACGCCTATAGAGCCGAAGAAAGGCTTCAACGAGGCCCTAGCTCCCCCAGGGAGCTCAGCTGTAATTTTCTTTGTATCGAATCGTATAATTTTGGTTTTCGCGTAGGGAAAGCGGTAGGGGATAGTCCCCGATTCCGGCCTAAAGGCGGTGTACCCGAAGGCAAGGAGGGGTTTTATATCCACAATCTCTACCTCCAAGACATCCTGAGGCTTTGCGCTTTTAACGAAGATTGGACCCGTAAGGGTGTGCGCTCCTGGCCCCCGAGATGTTTCAGTCTCCAAGGCCCTGATGAATTCCAGAGGTATCTCATCTTGCGTGAGCCCAAAGGGAGTAAAATCGGTGCCATGTCCTTTTGGGAGGCCTATTGTATTGATCTTTATGGTGTCACCGGGGTCCACGTTTAGGACGGGTTCGAGGGAGGCGTCATAATGACCCCAGTGGATGGTCTTGGGGCTCACTTTGAGCTCGTGTAACATAGAGAATACGTCCAAAGTTTTAGTTATAAGAGTTGTACCGCCATAGAGAACAGCAAAGTTAATTTGGTTTGAAGAGTAAAAAAACCTGAAACTAAGTTGCTATGATTCCTGAAGAACTCTACTAATTATGATAATATTTACGATATCTTTTCAACATACACACCTATATCATCAGCCATCAATATGGAAAAACAAAAAAGACTGCGAAAATTTGCAGTCATCTCACTTGTGATCTTTTCAGTGTTGTTAACATCATTATCATGGGCTTCAGCAGACAAACTGCCTGCAACAGAGAAGTGGAGTAAGACCTATGGAGGATCCGGCTTGGATGTTGGATGGTTCGCACAGGAGACAATCAATGGAGGACAGATCATAATAGGGCATACCTATTCCTTCGGTGCCAGTGAGTCGGATGTTTATCTTTTAAAGACGGACTCTCAGGGAAGGGAGGAGTGGTATAAGATCTTTGGAGGCTCTAAAAATGATTATGGAGAATCGGTTCAGGTAACTAGCGATGGAGGATACATCATAGCAGGATATACAGAATCTTATGGTGCAGGTTTCTGGGATGTTTATCTTGTGAAGACTGATTCTAAGGGGGGGGAGGAGTGGAGCGTTACTTTCGGCGGCTCCGGAAGTGAGATGGGTTATTCGGTTCAGGAGACTAGCGACAGAGGATACGTAATTTCAGGAGTGACAAATTCTTTTGGTGCCGGTGAGGTTGATGTTTATCTTTTAAAGACGGACTCTCAGGGGACAGAGATTTGGAACAGAACCTTTGGGGGATCCAATTGGGATGAGAGTTATTCTGTTCAAGAGACAAAAGACGGGGGATTTATTGTAGCGGGAAAAACTTTGTCATTTGGTGCCGGTGGGTATGATGTTTATCTTGTGAAGGTGGGATCTGAGGGAGAGGAGGAGTGGAGTAGGACCTTCGGGGGTCCCAACAATGAGGCAGGATGGTCGGTTCAGGAGACTAGGGACGGAGGATACATCATAACCGGGCATACAGATTCATACGGTGCTGGTGCAGCAGATGTATATCTTGTGAAGATAGGTTTGAATGGGGAGGAGGAGTGGAGTAAGACTTTCGGGGGCTCCAGTTGGGATGTGGGGGTATCGGTTCAGCAGACTAGGGACGGAGGATATGTCATAGCGGGATATACTGATTCTTTTGGTGCCGGTGGGTTTGATGTTTATCTTGTAAAGGCGAATTCTCAAGGGGAGGAGGATTGGGGCATGACATTTGGAGGCCCAACACAGGATTATGGGGGTTTCGTTTTAATAACCCGGGACGGAGAATATGTCATAGGGGGATATACAGATTCATTCGGAGCCGGTGGATACGATGTCTACCTCCTTAAGGTGGATTCTCAGAGTAGTGCAGCGGAGTCTTATTTTGCGTCCATATCGGATGTAAAGGCTCCATCCCAAGTGTTCGCCGGAGAGTCCTTCACCATGGAGGTCACAATCTCTTATGGATTCACTAATCCCACGGAAATAGGTCCTGTTGTTTACGATCTAGAATCTGAGACATGGATAACGGGAAGCCATGAGACTCTTGAGGGCAATGGTACTAAAACATATAGTCTCGAGCTGACGGCACCAGAGAAAGCGAGCACTTGGTCCCTCGAGGCGAGCCTCGGGCACTATTCGGATGAAGGTTGGACTTATGACAAAAACAATAGTGTAACAGAATTCAATAGCGCACGCGACGGTGTACATGTACACATGGTGGAGGTTGTTGAGACTGAGAATAATTTTGGTGGCGAGATCCCCGGATTCCCTACACCCGCGATCGCTATAGGTATTTCACTGGTATCTCTCATCCTATTTTACTCAAAAAGAAACCCATCGTTCGCCAGGTATATCTGAACAAAAAAACTATTGAGTCTAAATATTTGTTTTTTTCTATTACGAGTTTATTTACGTTAAGCATAATACTTTGGAAATATGGGTAGATTGCATTTCCTTTTTGAATCACTGCTCTGAGGTGAGGTGATTGCGAAGGCTAATCTTTATTCCCGACATTCATTTGAGCTTATCGCGCGCGGTTTTTAATTGAGTTCTCTTGGTACAAACATTCCATTATCAATGAATAGATCGTCATCAAGGTATACACTGGTTTTTAACATGCAGTGTCCAAGATGTGCCTTCGATTTGTTTTTTCCACAAAAATACACATCGTTATTGCTCCCGACCTCGACTTGAACATTGCCATAATATGACTCAGCATCGCCCCCAGAGAAACCCAGTTCAGGGAACTGAACCGCCTGAGCGGTCCATAAAGCCCTTTTATCTGTACCAAAAGTTATGTGTCCTGCCCTCCATGCGTTCTCCTCATTGAAGGATTCAATGTGTTTGCGCATCAAGAATGCGTCTAGTCCCCCCATTATTTTTGTAATCCGCCCTTTTCGGAAAGTAATTTTGACAGGATTCTCCACGTAACGCGCCATATAGAACATTTGATCGCCTGTATCCAGCACCATAGTTCCCTCGAGAGAGTCCTCTAAGGGTGCTGTCTCGATCATTCCTGTACCCCAGAAATCAGAATGACCTGGTTCATCAGCGACCCCATAATGGGAAAGAACAGGCCTATTTCCTCTTTCCATAATCAGGTCTGTTCCTGCGTTGGATACCATACGTATTTGATCAGATTTTTTCAAATATTCTGCGGCGTTCTTGGTACGAAATATAACCAAGGGGTCAGCCTTTAAACGATAAAGGGTGTGAAGAGGCTGAACCACCATTAGCACCCTTTTCCCGGCCTTCAAAGCTAACTTGATTTCTTCTGTGTAGTGGAGGGTGTGAGTTGTGCTGTAAACTATCAGGTCTGCTTCCTGTAGAGCAGCCCCCCACCCCTTTCGGGGAAGGGGTCTATTGTATGGAAGAGTTAACTTTATCGTTTCAGCTCCGATACTCAATGCAGACCCAATACAAGCATCTGCGTATATCGGATTGTAGGCAAGGTCGGTTATTGCGAGACATAGTTCTCCGGGTTTTAGATTACAATACGTTAACTGGTGTTTGAATACATCGATAAGTTCTGGAAGTATGGATGGATTCGTCATTGCTCTTTTATGGGACATGTGAATTGGTTGTCCTAAGAAGAAAAAAAGATACCGCATTTTATTATAATTCAATTGACTGCGCTTTCCCCAGTGCAAGCAGAATATCATTCAACAAACTATTCTACTCATCGGAGGAATACATGGAGGACCTACGGTACATACAAAAAGAGTAAAAGCGACCCCGGGTCGCGTGCGACATATTTTTCCTAGAGTAGTTTGATAGATATTTCGGATTCCATAGACAGTAGTTTAACTTGGATCTCTTTGGTCAAGATCATTTGGACGAAAGTGCCATCAATCCTAGAACTTTCCACATCCGCAAACCGGCACTATTGTGATGGCCGGAGACTAAAAGTCCGCTAGCTGTTCTCTGATTCTAGACTGATTGTATGTACGATGAATATCATTACTTAGTGTATTATTATGGAATTTCAGATGCTTGGGATTAGTTTCTGTATCGGTCCTTTGCACGCACGAGTGTTAAAACCTGAAAAAAATACCTTTTTCGAAAAATTAAGTGGAAAAACTAGGAATTCTTTTGAGTGACCGTAAGAAAAAATGTTTGAGATTTGATGGTTAAAGCAAGGTTAAGGAGCTTGATGGTCATCAGCATGGTTCTGTTAGGCATCACCACATTTTCCCCATTTATGTTGATAGACGCTCGTCCAGAATATGCAGATGACCTTCCCTCAGTATTCGGAGGCAGCTGCAGAGTTTGCCATCTCAGTGCGTCTGGCGGGGGGAAACTCAACGACTTTGGCAAGGATTTTGAGGAAAACAAAAACATCTTCGAAGGAATAGAAGAGAAGGATTCGGACAGTGATGGATTCTCTAACGCAGAGGAACTCAAGGCGGGGACATTCCCAGGAGATCCAGACTCTAATTCCAAGAAAGGCATTCCCGGCTTCCCTTACGAGTCGATCCTATTAGGGATAGCAATTTTGATACCTACAATATTATGGTTAAGGGAATCAAAATAAAGAGCATATGTTTATTCACCGGTCATACACTCGGGGGACTAAAGGATCCCGCTCCTTAGCGGAGTTGGCTAAATTCGGGTAATATAGATATACGTATAAAAAAACCGGGCAAAACAAAAATATCGCAGATAGGGGTCAGGTGGCAACCCATTCTTCCTGCAGAATCTCACCTTTTAGTCCGACCACTTTAACCTTCAGGGGGGCTTTCCTCTTAGACTTATTCTGAGCGGCCATAGCAGAATTCAGGAGACCCCTGCAACATGGGACTTGCATGATCATCGCAGTAAGGGTGTTGATCTTGGCATCATCGATCATCATGGAAATTTTCTCCACGTAACTCTCCTGGTTAGAGTCGAGCTTTGGACAGGCGATCCCGATGGCCTTACCCTTCAGGTGCTCCGAATGGAATC